>JAWOJI010000208.1:0-11863 GCA_046481735.1 Desulfatiglandales bacterium
GAAGGAATACCCGATGCAGCATGAAGTGTGCCGAGAAGAAATCAACGACATCCGCACATGGCTTACTGAGGTTCTCGGCGGCAAGTCCGCCCCGAAATCGGGCAACCCGCAAGAACCAATGCTCTAAAGCATTCCGCCACTGCCCTGACCACGTGCGCCTCCTCGGGAGAAGTCACCACCGCCGCTGCCACTCCAGCCACCCGTCCTGCCGCCACCTGACCCGACCACGCCTCCCCGGGATGATGCACTGCCGACACTCCCCCGGCCGCCCTGGGCGCTGTTCCAATTTTGAGCCTTCGGTGCGGAAACACTCTCATCCCGACCCAAACGATTCACCCTCGCGGAAGCGGAGGGTGCTGCGCCCTGTTCGATCACCTTTCGTGCGGTCGATGATGTTTCAACACGGCCGCTTCTCTCTATCGTCGGAGTATTATTTCGTGCACTTTTGCTGCCGATTGCCTGAACAGCGCCCGCTCGGTCCGGTCTCATTCGGGAGACGGAGGCTTTGGATTTTCCAAGCCTCTCCATGGAAGAGTTACCTCTCCCTGAGGAGGTTCTCCCGACATTAGTGCCTCTCCCGGTCCTTGTTGCGGCATCGGCTTTTCCTGCGGCAGTCATCCTGGCCATGTTATCCTCGAAAGTGCGGGAAACACTGCGGTTGTCCGCCGACGTCCTTCTCGCCTGCCCGAACAGGCTTCTGACGGTCGCGTCCCTGTATGCCACTCCCCTTCTGTGGTGTGGGTTGTGGGTCCATTCCCGCATGGTGGGTGCGATCCTTGACGAGGCAACACTGACTACGCGCGCCGAGCGATACCTCATGTATGGACGCCCGTGATAGTATGGATTCACATAGACGGTTCTATAGGGCCAGTTGCAATACCCCCAGTTTCCCCAGTAAGAACCTACGACGAACCCTACACTGAACCCGATGTACCCGGGATAATAGACCGCCGCAGGATAAGGATAGGGGTAAAATACATAGGGCGGATAATAGGGCCACCACCATGCTCCGTAAACCAACCAGGGGTCATACACAGGAACATAGACGACCCTCGGATCGGCTGGCTCGACCAAGATGGTCTCCCTCTCGACGATCACGTTCTGCTCATTGGTTGATTTCAGGTTCCCAGCCTCATAAGCCTTATTCCGGAGGCTCTGGACCGTTTCCATGACGTCGGTCTGCTGGGCCAGGAAAGCGTCTCCGAGTTTATCCGTCCATTCCAGCTTCTCCGCCATGGTAGAGAGGAGCTCGGGGAAAGGCACAAGAGCCTTAACGCTGGGATCCCACTGTTGTTTGTCCGCTGCTTCAATCAGTGGATCTCTCGTGAGATTCTTGTTCTGCTTGACCCACCGGTCGGCCATGACGATCTCCAGGGGGTAGGTAGATGCCATCAGAACATGGGCGAGGAGCGAGTCGGGATAAAGAGCGACAGGAGCCAGAATCTGATCCAGCTCCTCCTGGGAAAATCTCTTTGCAACCGAGGCATCACTGTCCTCCGCCAGTACCACCGGGGGTGCCGTCAGGAAAATTGCGAAAAGAGAAGTCATTATGAATCGGAAGAATTTCACGGTCTTCATGTCAATCCCCCACTTGAATTCTATCTTCTATTTTAGCCACCTATCATTCAGCCCGTCCAGAGTTTTGCTGGAACTTCCAGGGCTCTCATGAATTAAGACGATTGAAACTCCAATTGGTTTACATCCTGTGTGAGGGTTGTCCTGTGGGCGGTTCATCGCGCAAGCCATTGATTACTGAAGATAACATCGAAGGGGCAACGGAATTCATCGTGTGTGAATTACACCTTTGGCGCGGTTTGTCAACAGCCGCCAAGATAGACTGGCATGAGAAAGGCACCGAAAAGCGCAACGAGAACGGTTTGAGTGGGCTCCTGGAAGAAATGGATTTACTGCCAAACTGTATCGAGCAATACAACATTTACCCCATAGCCTTTTTCGCTTCTGACTCTTATGTATTGGCTATTCCAAAAACGATCCTTCTTTCGACAGGATCACAACAGAAACCGGAGGTGGACGAAAATGGAACAAGCGAAAGAGAAGAAACCGGTCAACGGAATAGACGTTGAGCAGTCAAGTCATGAAGGGGAGCTGGTCTGGATGGCCCAGAAATACTCTCCTGTTTTCAACATGATCACCAAGTCGGCACCGGTTTCCGTGCACCTGGAATCCTGAGAAGAGAGGAGATATAGACTATGGAGAAGTCAGAGGTTCCTGCCGGACTGAAAGACATGCTTGAGTTCGGGTTTATCGAGGCCCTGCTGGGGCGCAGGTCAAGACGTTTCTTCATGGGCGCTGAGATCCCTGACGGAGTTTTCGCCTACAAATCGAGACATGAAACAGTGCCGCTCTCGGAACTGGAGAAACTTCTTGTGCTGGCGGTTTGCGGCGGAAACACGGGATGGCACCATATGATCTACCGTGCAGAGCGCTATGCGCCCTATTTGCCCAACTACCCGGGTGCCGCAGGAGGGCGAAGCTTTCCTTCGGGTGCGGGATTTCATAGCAGCACCACCTTTTTTACGGACGATGAAGGGGTCTATTATTTGGACGTCCGCGACGCCCCCGCACCCGACATCCTTCGACAGGACGGCTCCTCCGACCTAGAGACCCTTCTTGACTCGATTCGAAGCAAGATCCGCAAGATTCAGAGTAATCGATTGGATTTGCCGAGGGAAGCGCCTTATACGGAAGCGCACAACACCTGGGTTGCCAACCATCCTGGAACCTTTCTTGTGATCCCCGTCGGAGACCTCTCCCAGCACGTGCTTCTGAACCTTTGCTACATGCTCCAGAACGGTCTCGTCCTGACGGATGACATCCACCGGAGACCTGTTCCAGGCATCGACAAGTTCAAGGGGATCGTGGACACAAACAACACGTGGCCCCTTACCTTTGTGGATCAGTGGTCTATGGCCGAATTGACCGCGGAGCTGTCGACCTCTTGTTACGCGGGCACATTGATGCTCCAGGCCATGGGGCTGGGAGGCTGGTTGTTTAACGGCCTGGATCCCTTCGCCGTGCTAGGGGCAAGCGGGAATCCGGACGTTACGGGCCTGCGATTCAGGTATGACAGGAATGAAAAATGGCCCTACCCCAACCCTACAGGTCTAGAGGGCGTGATGGAAGGCTACTGCCCGCCCCATCACCTCGACATGAGGGCGGCTGTGGAAGCGCTGTGCAAACGCAAATTCGGACCGGGCGGCCCATTTCATCCGGACACGCCGGGTCCGTGGAGGGAGTCTCGAAAGGTCAGGTCGTCGGCACAGGTGCAAGACGAGGCATTCCGTGAGTGCGTAGCCCTGCAAGCCCAATATATTTTCGACGCGTTCGGTAAGTTCCCGGGCACCGTTCCTTCCATTTTTCTTATCACTTACCTCCAGGCCCATCACTTGGATCTGGAGTTCTACAACACCTACTACAAGCCCGGAGCCTACTTAAGAACCCACGCGGAGCACATGCAACGATGGCACGCCAACCGCTAAGACGCGGACAGCGGGGAGGATAGCTTAAACAGGGGAAGTGGTACCTTCGTTCTTCTGAAGATGTAATGTCTTGAACCTTGAGCGGGAGGAAGATACTTATGGAAGCGCAGGATTATCAAGTTGAAAATCTCGAAAGGAAGAGTTTCCAATGGATAAACCATATCGAGTGATGCCGGATATTGAGGTTCTTCCCGCATATTTCCCGATCCCCGGGATGGGATTCCTTCCGATCAATGCCTTCGTCATCAAGGCCGAAGAGCCGGTCCTCGTTGACACGGGAATGGGAATCGAGCGTGATGGGTTCATGAAGGCTTTGGAAACGATCATTGATCCTCAAGATTTGAAATGGGTCTGGCTAACCCACGATGATGCAGATCACACTGGAAGCATACAGAAGGTTCTCGAGGCAGCACCCGGATCCCGGATTGCTGCGAGCTCTTTAGCACTGCTGAGGATGAGCACGGCTTGGCCGGTACCCATGCATCGGGTTCATTGGCTGAATCCGGGGGACAGTCTTGCTGTGGGTGACCGTAAGCTGACCGCCGTCAGACCGCCCCTGTTCGATAACCCGACTACTATCGGTATCTACGATGACAAATCGGGAGCCTTTTTCTCTGCGGATTGCTTTGGTGCCATCATTTCGTCGCCGGCGCAGAATGCGGAGGATATTCCAGAGGCGGATCTGGCTCAAGGCATGATCCGCTGGGCCAGTGGAGACAGCCCATGGGTCCACATGATTGAGCCCGGCGTGTTCAGCCATGCTCTAAATGGAGTTCGTCACATGGCCCCAAGTATCATCTTATCGGCACATTTGCCGCCGGCGCTGGGAAAGATCGAGAATTTTCTGGATTTGCTTGTGAGGGTGCCCACTTCGACTCCCTTTGTCGCTCCCAATCAGATGGCACTGGAGCAGTTATTGGCTCAAACGAAGAGCGGGGACTAACCAAACCGAAGCTCAGTCGGATTATCCGAATGTGCCCTGAGCCGATAAGCCATGATTACCCCCAAAGGTCCTCTGAGCGCACTGAGCTTTTCAATGTACCATAGCCCCCCTACCCCATTCTCAGAATTTATCGTCCTTATCGTGCACATCGTTAACTCAAAAAAATCAGAGCATTTTCAATTGATTCTTCATCTTTTTTTTGCGTTGAGAAAATGAGTATTTTTCTCGTAATGGGATGTGGTTATTGGTAAAATTCCTTTGAGTTAAGCAATTGCTACTGAGGTGTTCAATCTGCGGCATTCGAATCGATTTAGAAGATAACCACCGGCGCCGTTGAACGGAGGTGCAATGCACCTATCTCTTGGAGGGCGCAGCCAAATTGCGCAGTGCAGCGGTAGCGCTGTTCGCAACAGGAGGTCAGTCATGAAAATCCTTATTGTGGGCGCTGGTGCCATGGGAAAGCTCAGGGGAATTGCAACCCCCCTTCACGAGGCAATCACTGAGCTTATTCATTTGCTGGAAAAATGGGGAGCAGGGCGCGAAATCTGAGTGAGTTCAGAACGACATGCTGCTGAGATTTGTGGACCCTGGCCGAACAAAGGTCGGAAATTCAACTGTGGAGAGGAGAACATAGGTGGAGAACATCACCAATGTGTCAAGCGATGGGATAAAGGCTCTGATCTCTGATTTCATTGCCGCTTCACCCCATAACACGCTGAAAAACAAGGCCGGGGACCCTGCATGGGATAGTGCTCTGGTGGGATTCGCCTCTGGTGCGGATCCGATTTGGCAGCAGTACAAGGAATACGTCGGGCCTTTCCACTGGACTCCATGGGAGGTTTTCAGCCAGCACTGTACTCTTGAAAAAGCAGTTCCTGAAGAACTGACCGTCATTTCATGGGTCTTGCCTCAGCGTGAGGCGGTCCGCAAGGCAAACCGCAGGACAAAGGTGTATCCATCCGAAGCATGGGCTCGGGTCAGGGTTTACGGCGAGGAATTTAATGTTGCCCTGCGCCGTCACGTAGCCAATACCCTCAGTCAGCTCGGCCATGCTGCCGTCGCTCCGATGCTGATTTCCAATTGGACGATTGTCAAGTCAGCGCGATTTTCCTATGCCTCCTCCTGGTCCGAGCGCCATGCCGCGCATGCGGCAGGTCTGGGCACTTTTGGTCTGTGCGACGGGCTCATCACCGCAAGGGGCAAAGCAGTTCGGGTTGGATCCATAGTAGCCAAGATATTTATTGAACCGACCCCCAGGCCTTATGCCGATCACCGCGCCTATTGTCTGTTTTTCGCGAAAGGAACCTGCGGCAAATGTATTGATCGTTGCCCAGCGCGAGCCATTACCGAAGCAGGCCATGACAAGGAGAAGTGCCGGCAGCACTTGGGCCGCTCCAGAGAGCATGTGAAAAAGACCTACGCCTTTGAAGGTTATGGTTGTGGGTTGTGTCAGGTGGGTGTGCCATGTGAGACGGGCATACCTGTGAAGGAAGCCCGGAAAGCTCTGGAGCGTGGAGAGCTGCCACCTCCCCCGCCACCGTTGGCTTGAGCCCCGATAGCCGACAAAGGGGTCGGTGGGCTTGAGGCATTGGTTAAAAATCAGACAAAGACGAGAGAAGGAGGATAATCATGCCGGAATTCGCATCACCTTTTTCAGGGCTGGCAAACGACCGCAAGCTCACGAATCAGGAACTCATTCGTGCAATTCGATTCATGATCGCTGCAGAGTATGAAGCGATTCAGTTGTACATGCAGCTTGCGGAGTCAACAGATAACAAGATAGCGATAGAGGTTCTTCATGACATTGCCGATGAAAACGTGTTCACGCAGGGGAGTTTCTCCGATTGCTCCGCGAACTGGCTCCAGACGAAGAAAAATTCTATGCAGAAGGGGCTGAAGAGGTTGAAGAGGAAATCAAGAAGTCAAAGTAGAAAAGTGCCAACAGACCACCCGACGCACCAAATCCAGCAGACCTCTTTGAGAGGCGTCCGCCGGGAGCTTTGAATGCCTGTGTGTATGAAGTGTCATTTCCGGACCAGGTTGCCGCCATCACCCAGGACAAGGACGGCGAAATCGTTTTGTATGGCTCTAGTTCCGAATCCCGGGATGCTGAAAAGGCAGAGGAGAAGCTTTCCCGCCTTGGATATAAGAATGTTTATGCTCTCGATGGCGGCGTAGATGGATGGCTGAAATCAGGGCATTCCCTCCAAGGAGAGAACGTTTGTCCGCCCGAGCGCCTCGGACAAGCAGTGAATCTTGTGGAGTATTGAGGCGCACTTCGACCTGGACCGGACCACATGGAACGTTCTTTACGGTTCGAGCCGCTATTTCGAGCATCTGGGTATGCACCTGGTCTATGATTTGATCACAATAGAACTGAGAGTTTTTACCCTCTAGGTTCAGCGCCCCAGGCCAAGTCGAAGTGCGGTGATGGAGAATAATAATGGAAAAAGCGTGTCCCATTCCAGAGCCTTTTAGGGCCAGGGCAGGCACAGTTTTCTTCATAGCCGGCCTGTTCCTTCTCAATTTTCTGGCCCGATTCATTCTTGCCCCACTCATGCCTTTCCTGGTGCTGGAACTCGGTATCACCCACGCACAAGCAGGTTCTCTCTTTCTCCTCATTTCTTCCGGATTTGCATTTGCACAGTTCAGCTCGGGTTTTGTGTCCTCCCGCCTCAACCATAGAAAAACTCTAATTCTATCGGGTGTAGCCGTGGGGATTGCCCTTCTTGGGCTTGGGATCGTGCAATCCCTTTGGGCCATTCGGCTGGCCCTCATCGTCCTGGGTCTAGCGGCAGGTCTCCACATCCCCTCGGCGTTTGCCATGATCACCGCGATGGTCCGGCGCCAGGACTGGGGAAAGGCTTTGGGGATCCACTCATCGGCTCCCACTTTGGGCCTTGTTCTTGGGCCTTTGCTGGTGGCAGCGCTCGGAGGCTTGATGTCCTGGAGAAGCCTTATCTTTCTCTTGGGCATCTTTTCTGCTCTCTTGGGCATCGCTTTTCTGGTTTTCGGCAAAGGCGAAGATTTCCCAGGGGATGCGCCAAAGCCCTCGGTATTGAATCAGATTATTAGGATCCCTTCCTTTTGGCTCATCATCCTTCTCTTCGTCATGGCCCTTGGGGGAAGCGTCGGCATCTTCACCGTGCTGCCTATTTATCTCATTGCCGAGCAGGGCATGGAGAAGACGTTTGCCAACATGGTGATAGGCCTCGCCCAGATCTCCGGCTTTCTGGCAGCGTTCGGCGGAGGATGGTTTGCAGACAGGGCTGGACCAAAGCCGGCAATGGCCGTCCTTCTCGTAGCAGGAGGAACGGCCAACATACTCCTTGGGATTTCAGGCGGCAGGTGGCTGCTCATCGTGCTTTTTATTCAGCCTGCCCTGGTAGGTTCTCTTTTCCCGGCAGCCTTTTCCGCTCTTTCCCGGATCGTCCCGCCCACCCTGAGGGGCGTGGTTGCCTCTGTGGCAATACCTGTCGCCTTTTTGATCGGGGTCGGCCTCTTCCCCGCCCTTTACGGCTATCTCGGCCAAACCCATTCCTTCGCCCTGGGGCTTGTCCTGGCAGGCTGTTTCATGCTCCTTGGCCCACCCTTTGCTTTTGCCCTCAAGTTGATAGAGCATGACCAGGAAGGGTGTTAGGAGGATAAAACAGGCAGAGAACAAGCCCTCAAATGAAATTGATGACCATTGACAAACGCTTCGAGGAGAAAGCCATACCGGCCATCTTCGCCTGCTGACTCCGAGCCGCCTACTCCGTTGCACCTTGGACCTAGTGTAGTGCGCTTCAGATCAATGATTTCAGGCTGTTGAATTATGTTTGACCCGCCAATTTGCCTATACTATAAATTTGCCCCAGGAAACCAATTCCCTTTATACAACCTTCTTCTTAAGGGATATGACCATCATGAAAAGGCTGTGGAGACGCAAGCTGAACTGGCTTATAACTGTCCTGACCTTGTCCCTTGCGATGGCTGGCAGCGACGTAGACGCCGCTACCTTCAGCCAGGAACGTGCTGCTGCAACGAACACGACCAGCGCCTCGATCTTCGATACGGTCTGGGCGCTGCCCGTCCTTTACTCCGATAAGAGCAACCCCGTTGTTCAGAGGCTGGCGCTCATCGGGCGGTACCACGGCCAGTATTACACGGTGAACGCCGATGAATTCGGCAGTGACAGCGGCTGGGACAACCGGCGCACCCGAGTCGGGATCAAGGCCGACCTCTTGCGGATTGTCAGCTTCGAGGGACAGATGAACATCGATGTGGACGACAACCGCTCCGGCTTCTTTGACAGTGTTGAAGACCTCTACATTGACATTAAACCGTCCGGCGCTTTCGGACTGTCAATCGGCAAACACAAACCCTACCTGACCCACGAGTGGAACACCTCCTCCAACCGGATCAAGACCATCGAGCGCTCTTTGCTCGTGAACCAAATCGCCCCAGACAAGATTTACGGGGTGACGGCGTTTGGCAAGGGTGGCGGAATGATCTGGCGCGGGGCCGTGTTCAGCGGCACCTACACCGACCGCTGGAAGTTGCCGGATTTTGACGGAGGGTATCTGATCAACGCCAGCCTGGGTTGTGATATGGGTAAGAAGGGGCAGGTTCGCCTCGACTATCTCTACAACGATGGCGATCGTCGCAATTTCGTGGCTACCAAACCTTACGAGCACTCCTTGTCCCTTAACTACAATGGCACCTTTGGCAGGCTCGGGCTCACCACAGATCTCATCTACGCGGCGGGTTCCGGGGAAGTGCCTGACGTGTGGGGAATCGTGCTCATGCCCTACTACAAATTCACGGACAAGCTGGAGGGCGTTTTCCGGTACACCTACGCCGACTCGGACGGCAGAAACGGCATCCGCTTGGCCAACCGCTATGAGCGACAGGTCGACAATCTGAAGGCGGATCGTGGCGACAACTACCACAGCATCTACACGGGCGCGAACTACTACATTTACGGCGACAAGCTGAAGTTGATGGCTGGTGTAGAATACTCCACCGCCGACCTCATGGATGGGTCCGACTGGAATTCATGGACCTGGTTTGGCGGCGTGCGCTTGCACTTCTAGGTTCTACAACCTTCCGGCGCCTGTGTTTCAGGCAAGGAATACCTCGGGCCACCTCATCATTTTCGAGATGTCATGTCAATTTTGAAAGCTCCATCAGTGACTCCGCTCCTCGCCAGGGTCTCAGCTTGCGTAGGCTTCAAAGTATCGTTGCGCTTCCCATTCGCATTTCGTATACTCCACCGCACACTACCGTAAGTGTTGTCGGCATAGATGGTATCGATATTGTTCGCAAGTTCAATTCTTGAGCAACACGCGAGGGAGGGCAAACGTTCTCTTCCTCGAGAGGATCCATCAAGAAGGTATCAGCCCTTTTCTCCGGGGTTGCCTATGGCTTCATGGAATGGAGACCAAGACAAAAGGTTGCGCCATGGATCTTTCTTTTTCGAAAAAGGTCGCTTACGCGGCCCCTGCTTTCACTTTGGCGGTGGTGGGAATCCCTGTGTATGTTTACATTCCCAAGTTTTACAGCGATGTGGTCGGCGTGCACATCGGGATGCTCGGTTTTCTTCTTTTGGCTGTGCGCCTCTTCGACGCGGTTACCGACCCCCTGCTTGGCTACATGACCGACAGAACCCGAACCCCTTTTGGAAGGCGGCGGCCTTACATCGCCTTGGGCTCTTTTGCCCTTGCGGTGTCCCTCTATCTTCTGTTTAATCCTCCGGCGGCGTCTCCCACCTTCGAGACTTGGTGGTTCGGCATCTGCATTTTCTCGCTGTTTTTATTCTGGACCACGGTAGTCGTCCCCTACGAGTCTCTGGGGCCGGAACTTACCTTCGACTATCATGAGCGGACCGACCTGTTCGGCCTGAGGGACGGTGCCATGCTTGCCGGAACCCTGGTTGCAGCAAGCTCCCCGTTGATCGCGAGCCAGGTGCTTGGCCTTTCACAGGACGCTGAAGGGGAGAGGGTCAAGTTTTTCTGGATCGCAGCCACCTATGGCCCCATGCTCATTCTCTGCTGCTGGTGGTGTGTGCTGACCATTCAGGAAAGAGCCGACATCGAACATCCCTCAAGACAGCCCCTGCTGCAAGGATTGCGCGCTGTCCTGCAGAACAAGCCCTTCGTCCTGCTCCTGGTCTCTTACACGATTGCCGCTTTTGGGAGCAATCTGCCGGCCACTCTGATCCTGTTTTATGTGGAATATGTGCTGGGGAGCAAACAGGCAGACTTATTTCTGGCCATCTATTTTGTCACCGGCATCGTATTTTTGCCAGGGTGGGTTCTCTTGTCGCGGAGGATCGGAAAGAAATGGGCTTGGATCGCTTCCATGGCTATCAACACGGGTTCCTTTGTCGGAGTGTTCTTCTTGGGACCGGGGGATGCGGCTATCTATGGGGTGCTCGTCTTTTGTTCGGGTATCGGATTGGGCGCCACCATTGCTCTGCCTTCCGCCATGCAGGCGGACGTCATTGATTACGACGAACTCCTCACCGGAGAACGAAGGGAGGGACAGTACATCGGTCTGTGGTCGCTCGCAAAGAAACTTTCCGCAGCCCTGGGCGTGGGGCTTTCCCTGAGCATTCTCTCCTATGCGGGATACAAGCCCAACGTGGAGCAGACGGAAACCGTGAGAATTACCCTGAGGGTCCTCTATGCACTCGTTCCCTCCATATTCAATCTGGTGGGCCTGGCGATCGCCTTGTTCTATCCGATCGGCACGCATGCTCACCGGGAGATTCTGGAAGCTGTCCAACGAAGGCGAGGAGGGGAAACAGTGCAAGATCCTCTGAGGCCAGAGCAAACCCTGGAAGGGATAACGGCCGGAAGCCAGTGAGTTACAGTATGGAGTAGGCAGTAAGCAGTGGACAGCGACTCTTTTCTGCATACTCCCTACTGCATACTGCTTACTCATGGCAATGCTGCTGTAGGCCTTCATTGGGAGAGAATCCTATGCAAATAGATTGGGTGCTTCTTCTGTGGAACTTTGGTGCGGTCATGGGCTTCATGATCGCTGTGTGGGCGCTGAGCGTCGCCATCAAGAACGCAAGCATTGCCGATACGTTCTGGGGGTTTGGGTTTGTGGTGGTGGCCTGGATCACCTTTCTGGGAGCCGACGGCTACCTGGGTCGCAGGCTTCTCATTACCCTTTTGGTAACCATCTGGGGACTGAGGCTTGCTCTACACATCGGAATACGGAACTGGGGCAAGGGGGAAGATCGCCGCTACCAAGATTGGCGGCAGCAGTACGGAAAGCGGTTCTGGTGGGTCAGCCTTTTTACGGTTTTTTTGCTCCAGGGAGCGCTGCTGTGGGTCATCTCCTTGGGCGCCCAAGTGGGGCAGTGGTCCCCAAAACCGGACCGTTTCATCTGGCCGGACTGGGCTGGTCTTCTTCTTTGGGCTGTCGG
>JAWOJI010000289.1:0-3241 GCA_046481735.1 Desulfatiglandales bacterium
TTTCATGGTCGCGGTCCTTGTCTCGAAAAAGGGAGGTAAAATGGGCTGCGCGAGGTGCAAACCCGGAAATTTCTCGCCGCCAGCCAGGCGGGTGGCTGACCGGTTGCAATGGTAACCGTGAGTGCGACCCTTCCGGTCGATTGTGATTGCATACCACAAATTTCTTTCGGCGAGAATTGGAATGGTGTCGGGGTGAAATAAGGACCCACCCTGCCGTACCCCTCAATCGACCGCCGCCGCTGGCAGATCGTCCTGCCTGCAGGGCCGTGTTCTCCCTGTTCTCCCTGCAAGACCAATAGCAGCTCCCGGCCGGGCTTATCCCTGCTCACGGCTGAGAAAGCCTGCAATCACAGCTTCAAAGGGGTTGAAAAAGCCCTTTCACTCCGGCGCGTGCCAGGCCACCCGTCCGCCCCAACCGTTTGCGGTGTTAAAATTTGGAAACCGTTGGACGATGAGCAAAAATTTGCCTCAGAATACGACATCACTGACCACCGTTTACCTTTGTGATCAAGTAGATTTATGTGTTTCAGGCCGCAATATCTTTGGACTCCAGCTTTCTCTGCCAAAGGGAATATCCAGCTTGTTCATGCGCTTGCGAAGAGTGCTGGGGTTGATGCTCAAAATCTGTGCCGCCCCACCCGGTCCATGGATCTTGCCGCCAGTTTTCTCCAGAGCCCGCCTGATATACTGGGCGTTCATCTCATCGAGCGACACGAAAGGCTCATCCCGGCTTTGGCCCAGGAGGGCCTTGCCCGGAGTCGCCCGGGGAAGAAGCGCTTCAAATGACAGGGGAGCACCCGCATGGTGCTGGATGAGAGCCCGCTCGATTGTGTTTTCAAGCTCCCGCACGTTGCCCGGCCAGTCGTAGGCTATGAGCCTGTCGATGGCATCGGCGGCGAGCTTGGGTCACTCCCTGAGCTTGAGTTCTATGGATTTACGATGAATGAAATGATGCACCAGGGACGGGATATCGCCTTTTCTCTGCCTTAAAGGCGGGATCATGATGGGAAAAACATTGAGGCGGAACCAGAGGTCTTCCCGAAACTGCCCGGATCCAACCATCTCCTGCAAATTCCTGTGGGTGGCCGATATAATACGGATGTCCACAGGTGTGGAACGGGTTCCACCGACGCGCTCGATCTCTTTTCTTTGCAGGACGTGCAGCAATCTTACCTGGGCCTGGGGTGGGAGCTCCCCAATTTCGTCTATAAAGATGGTTCCCTTGTCGGCCCGCTTGAAGCGCCCCCGCTTCTCGCTTATGGCGCCGGTGAAAGCGCCCTTCTCGTGGCCGAAAAGTTCGCTGTCCAACAGAGTCTCTGGAATGGCTCCACAGTTCACTTTTATGAAAGGCCTGTCCCTGCGCGGGGAAGAACTGTGGATCGCGTTGGCGATGAGTTCCTTTCCCGTACCGGTTTCACCGAGCAAGAGCACGGGACTGTCAATGGGAGCCACCTGTTCAACCATTCTCATGACCATGCTCAGGCCGAAGTCCGCACCAATGATTTCATCTCCCGAAACCGATCGCAACTCGTCCATGAGGTATCTTTTGTCGTCGGCCAGCATCTGCTTGAACCGGATGACCTCCTGGTGTTCCATGGCATTGGACATGGCAATGGAAATTGGCTCACGCAGCAGTCGAAGCAGCCGGGTATCTTCATCAGTAAATTGATTCGCACCGTCTGCCATTAATCCAAGATACCCGAGTTTGTTTCCTTCGAGCTCCAGGGCCATTTGAATGAAGGAATAGTCCTCTTTTTGTCCAAGCCTTTCCAGCACCTCCTTTGGCAGCAGATTCGAATCGGGCTGTTTTATGATTAGGATGTCCCCGCTTTTCAAAGCAGCTATCCTCTCTCGGCGCCCCTTTTCGGGCAAATGCACGATATGTTCGTAGTTTTCCGGCAGGTCTGTGCCGACATGTGCCACGAAGTGTAAGGTATTCTCTTCAAGATCCTGTAGAAGCCCACAATAAAACGCTCAGAAGGGGAGTTAATTTTTTACAATGAGTTGACAGGCAGGGTGTTGATTTCGGATTAAATGGTCTCTTTGGAAAGGGGCCATTTTCTGATTATAACGTATTTTGGGGAGGCGAGCGGTAGCCTCCCAGCGAAGCCGATATCAAAAGGTTTTCGAGCCAACTCTCACTGTAGGAAAAACGGTTTAACCTCTCCGCCGGGCTTTTATAGCCATGATGCTTTTTTACAGTGGTTGGGTTCCAGGGCGCAAAGTTGTGGATAAGAGCCCAGCCTCTGATGCTCAACTCAGCAGCTGCCATGGATCCATGGAAGTATTGAGTGCTGAAAAGATGGCGATCCATTCTTTGCATCAATCGGTCAAGCATATTGCTGGTCCGGTGCGCGGCTGGGTGATGATATGCTACGTTATAATCTCCAATATTCTGACGTAGGTTTTCAATTGGCTTTAAGATGACATCAGGAACTTCACTCTTTTTGCACCACTCGATCAGCCTTCTGACCCGCTGGGAAAATGAGCTTTTGGTCGCCGCCCGATAGCATTCCCAGAATCTGGTGGCCACATCGAGAAAGATGGCTTTGTACTTCTTTTTGGATCTGTCCCGGATCTTGATAAAAACATGGAGAAAGCAGCAGATAATGATCACCGATTGGAAGAGCCCCGTCCACGCCTTCCGAGTGGCTTGCCAGCCGTCAATGTTTACAGTTTTCGGCGCATACCCAGGATTCAAATACGTCGCCTCATCCTTGAAAACGCCATAGCTCTTTGTCAATGCCACTTCACCGGCATCTCTTGCTATTGAAGCCCCCAGGATGCATCCATCGCCGACCGTTGTGGCGATATAGGCCTTTTTGCCGAGAATCCAGGTATGCTTTTCATCGGCGCCCAGGTCCTCTGGGATATCATGAGGGTTTCTGACAGTTGTCCCGACGATGCTGTTTCGGCCAAGCGCTTGCTCGATTCTGTACCAATACATCGTATTTTTGCCGAACACATGGCTCAGTGCCCAGAAAGGCACGTTGAACTTTCTCAAGAAAAGCGCCTTCTCGATTTCACTCATAACACCGGTCATATACGGCATGATGAAAGAGGGCCGGATCGTGTGGGAAATACCGCCGATGTCAATGCGCCGGATGAGGATCGCCTGTTTTTTCGAGTAGTAGATGTCTTTCATCCGATACCCTTTGCTGATTTCAGGCGGAAAGAGTTCCGGGAAAGATTGAACACATTCATCGATGCACTTTCTGAAACTTTTCGCATCTTGGATTTT
>JAWOJI010000328.1:0-11852 GCA_046481735.1 Desulfatiglandales bacterium
ATCAGTAAGGTCCTTTTCCCCGATCTTGATCCTTGTTGCAATGTCCAAAAAAACTCGCAGGACCATAGGGGAAGATTTTTCGGGTTTCTCACAAAGCGCTTTACTTCCTTGCGTGCCTGGTTCACATCCAACTTACTCACTGTGTCCGTCAGAAGGTCTTTGTATCCTTTCCGGCATAGTATGTCGAAGAAGTTCCGACATCCTCTGCAGGAAATCAATCGCCCTTTGGGATCATCCATGACGACGAATGGATCAAGAAAAGCAGGAAAGTCAAAGGGTCTGCTTTACGCTGTAGCCGGCTTCCCGAAGCTTGCTCACGATCTCTTCGGCATGATCGTGGCCGCGGGTTTCCAGGTTGAGCTTGACTCGGGAGACTTGAAGAGGGTTTCCCAGGTTGAGCCGGTCATGAAATATGTGGAGGATATTGGCTTTTTCCTGGGCGATGATGCCCATGAGCCGCCAAAGGGATCCGGGAACGTCCAGGAGGTCCACCTCGATGCGGACGAGCCTTCCCATGCGGATCGAGCCCCGCTGCAGGATGCGGTCAATGGTGTTGATCTCGATATTGCCGCCGCTGATGATAAGGACGTAACGTTTTGTGCGGGTGCTGATGCGGCCTTCCATGAGGGCCGCCAGGGGGACGGCCCCCGAACCTTCTGCTATGATGTTAGCTTTGTCCAAAAGATTGAAGATAGCGCTTGCAATGCTTTCTTCATCCACGTCCACCACCTCGTCGACGTACTTCCGAATGATCGAAAAGTTAAGATCTCCGGGGCGGTTGACGGCAATGCCGTCCGCCAGAGTGTGGCACACCTCCACCTCGGTCGGGTGTCCCTGCTTCAGGGAACGGATCGTGGACGGGCAGGCCTGGGTTTGCACACCGATGATCTTCACTTTCGGAAATATCGCCTTTACGGCGACTGCGACACCCGATATCAACCCCCCTCCGCCCACAGGTACAACGACAGCCACGTCTTCTTCAAGGGCCTCCAGAATCTCAAGCCCGATGGTGCCCTGGCCGGCGATCACATCCGGGTCGGAAAAGGCAGGAATCATGATTTTCTCTGTTTCCCTGGCCAGAATTTCCGCATGCTTATAGGCTTCTCCAAACTGCTTTCCAAAGAGGATCACCTCTGCCCCGTACTCCTTTACCGCGAGAAGCTTTCGGATGGAAACATCCTCGGGCATCACGATGGTTGCCTTCATCCCAAGCTTGGTGGCGGCCCAAGCCACTCCCTGCGCGTGGTTTCCTGCCGAAGCGGCAATGACCCCTCGCGCTTTTTGTCCTTCGCTCATAAGGGATAGACGACTGTAGGCGCCCCTGACTTTGAAGGATCCTGTTTCCTGTAAGTTTTCGAGTTTGAGGAAGATGTCGGCCCCAAGGAGTCGGCTGAAAGCGGAAGAATGGACAAGGGGCGAGGGGCGGATGACACCGGCAAGCCGGTTCTGCGAAGCTTGTATGTCCCTAAGTTCCGGCATCATCTGTCCTGTTCCTAGAAACTTCCTAGCTGGCAAGCCGAGATTTTGATGCCCAGGGTTTCGCAGGCGGCTGAGACTTCCATTTTCCTGATCCCCAACTGCTTCGCCACTTCCCACGAAACGGCGCACGGAAGCCGGCCGTTGATCAGGGAATTTCGAATCTCTTTTTCAAGCCCCGAGGAGACGGTTTCCGCAGGCTTGACAATCCTCTTGTCCGGCTTGTAGCCGTAAAGCCCGAGCTGGCATTTAATGACCTTGATGCCCAGCTTGTCCAAGGTAAAACCCACTTCTCCCGGAGGGACCGTCTCTTTCGCGGAGATCTCAAAAGCAACGGCGCACGGGATCTCTCCTTCCTGGGCGCGAGCCCGTACCGCTTGGGCCAATGAGTCGATGACTTTCTTGTCGGGGGGGTGTTTTTTCGAGAAATCTTTTCCGCTCATGATGTTCGCTTCACTCCTCTTTATCTTTATGTTGACCAAAGGTGTAGCATTATTCCGCCTGCAAATCAACCGTAAGGCCAGGATCCGGCGGGCGGCGAGGCTTCACAGGCACCTCTCGAGGATTGACCTACCGTGGGTGTTCCCCGGAGCCCCTCCGCCCGCCTCACCCATTGCCCAAAGCTCGCCACGGTGGTGATGGGGATCGGCCAGAACCGAACCTTTAGAAATTTTCAGCGGAATAGATCTTCAAAAAGAGGGCGGAGATGCTCGTCCGAGCATCTCCGCGCAGGAAGGGAAATCTGGAGAAAGGTCAAGAAGGTTGGAACTGGAGGTTTCCGCTGTGCTCCGTCGTGAGGATTCAGTCAGGAGCGGGGCGGTCTCTTGACCTTCTGTAGACTGCAAGATCCATGCAAGACAACTTGTTGCAAGTTAACGCAATATGTACAAGTGGTTACGCATTTTCTTGGAGGAAGTAAGCGGTTCGCCTGGTGTAAAAGAAAGCGACAGTTTGGAAAAAAGGGCGACAGGCGAGGGGCGGAGCAAGGGGCAAGGCGAAAGGGAAAGACCTCTTTTCGAAAGGGCTCAATGAGGACTGTCGGTCGTCGTTCGTCCATGGCGCTTGAAGTGCTGTTCTGCCTGGTACATGAACGTTCTGACGGCCGCCTCTCTCGCGGGCTGGATGCTCGAATCATAAGGCGCGTCCAGGTAAGGGATGCCGAGTCGGCTCATGAGGGGTTTGACGATGGCGGCGGTGGTCGTTCCGGGCATGCATGTGAAAGGATAAACGTTAACCATGCCGTTGTATCCCGAGCGGGCGCAAGCTATGATGGAAGCAATGCTCAAGCAGGCTTCGGTCGCGATGTCAAAGGAGTAGAAATTGTCTTCCTTTAAGATTTCTTCAAGGTGAGAGATCCTGTGATCGTCGGGCAGGTTCATAACTCCCTGAATCCTTTTATAGACCTTCTTCTGCCGGTATTCCTGGTAGAATAGATCCAGCCCAAAGCCGAGCATGTTTTTCAAGTGGGCAATCATCGGGAGAAAACGGCGCTGCTTGAGATGCAGCAGGAACTCCGCTTTTGCGCCTCGAAACCCGTCATAGCTCACATAGTTTACCCATTCCGCCATGGAGGCATTCACCACCTCGGCGCCATGTTTCTCCAGAAGGCGAATCAAGTCCTGGTTGGCATGGGCGTGCATCCTCAGATAAATCTCACCAACTACCCCGATCATCGGCTTGGGTGGGAGGGCGGGGTTGACGATTTCTTTCCCCTCTTGAATGATTTCCTGGAGATGGTCGAGGATCCTGTTGAACTCCTTGTTCATGGCGAAGCGCTCGAAGACACGCTCCATGCTTTCCATGGCGTTTTCCATGAAGGCGTCCGCGAGCCCCGGTTCTTTCTCGTAAGGCCGGATTTTCCAAAGCATTCGGTCAAGAATGTCGGCGACGACAAAAGAGAAGTAGGCCACCTTCTTAAGATCCAGAGCCTTTTCCGGGTCAATTAGGCTTTGAGGCGAGTAACCGTCCTTGGTGGTCACGGAGGTGATCTTCAACTGCTTCAGGCCGGGAAAGGTATCCAGAACGATTCTTTGGAATTTGTTGTAAAGGCCGAAACGGCAGGGCCCGTCCGATTCAGGCAGAAAATAGACGTATTGAGCCGCATTGAATGCACGGCCGAGTCTCTCTCTTTCCTTCCCCACAAAATAGAGGATGTCTCCCAGTGTCACTTGGCAGGGATAGCATTCCTTGCCTGAGGTGTACTCTTTGCCGAGGTCCAGGCCATGATAAGTTTCCAGGACTCGGGCCGTCACACCGAAACCTCTGAAGGTTGCTGCGATCAGGTGGGACGCCACTCGGTTCATTTCCGGGATGAGCAGCGTTTTTCGTCCCAAATCTATTCTACCCAAATTCTGGGGGGATGATTCCGGATGAACCGTCTTTCCGTCCATGACCTTCCTCAAGGTTAGTTTGCGAGCTTTAAAGACGTGCCTTCGGATCGTTCGGGCTCCCGCATGACATTTTCGATGACATTACGAAACGCCTCGATTCTGGTCATGACCCCTGCCACGGCGCTGTGCTCATCCAGTTCCAGGATGAGGGAGGGCTTGGTCCCCATAAGGTACTTGTAGAAGTGCTCGATGAAGGAATCAGCGCCGCAACTGAAGTTTGTCAGGTGAAGACCGAAGAGATTCGGACGCTGCCTGATGAGTTTGGCGGTCCTGAGAATCTGAGCGCCGGAGCCCCAGTACATGGTCGGGAATTCGGAAAGATCCATGGAAGAGACGTCCATGAAGTCCATGGGAAGGGCGGCAAGACCGATTTTTGCGAGGTTTTGTCCGAGCCTCAGGTTGAGCCTTTCGTCGTAGAGATTGTATGGCCTTCCGGTCACCACCACGACGGGTTCTTCGGGGTTCAGTGTTTCAAGGATGTTGCGTCCTCTTTGATGAAGCTCGTCGAGGAAACGGTGGTGTCTTTCCAGGGCGTAACGGAGGGCCTGTTTCACGTCCTTCTTTCTAAGGGGAAGCTTGGTTCGCATCTGTTCGAACAGTTCTTGGGCAAGGATGTCCGGCTCGTGCTTGAGGTGAATCGTAGGATCCAACAGGGCTTCCTTGTTCAGGTTTAGAGCCGCCCTGACCATAAACGAAATGCTTTGCACCAGGGGGCAGTAGTAGCCCATTTCCGTTGGTTCCGTGGTCGGCATGTCCACAAGGGTGGGCATGAAATGGTATCTCGTTTTTCCCTCCAATTCCTTTGCATGTCCGTGGGCAACCTTCACAGGGTAGCAGGTCTCCGCCACCATGCTTTCGATGCCGGCCTTGGAAATCTGCTGATTCGTCGGCGGCGTCAAGACGAGACGGTAACCGAGTCGATCAAAGAAGTGGGACCACAGGACAGAGGTGTGTATCCCGTAAAGCGCGCGGATCATCCCGACGGTCGGCCGACCCTCTACCTCCAGAAGAGGGCTGTCCGTCAATTCCTCGCAAACCCCTTCCATGTAGGTCTGCCAGATTTCCCGTCGGGTCTCAAAGGTGTTTTCCTTTTTCGAGCCCTTGATTCGAATCACATCGTAGCGACCGCATTCCCCTCCCCAAACGCTTCGCCTCCCGTCAAAATCGTAGATTTTCAGCTTGCATTCATTGTGGCAGGAGGGGTCTGCGTGACAAACCTTGGAGGTGTAAGCCATGCGGTCTTTGACGGCATTTTCCAACCCTCTGAAGGTGGAGGTCTGCCTGTTTTCGCGGAGCAAGATTTCCCGGACGCTCAGTGCGGCGCCGTAAGCGCCAAGCACTTCTCTGTGAAGAGGAACCTGGATCTCACGGTCAAGGACGTTTTCGAAGGCGGCCACTACGCCCATGTTGAGAGAAGGCCCTCCCAGGAACATGATCCTTTGTCCTATTTTCCTCTTTTCCACCACGCGGTTAAGGTAGTTGTGAACGATGGCGTAACAAAGGCCGGCAATGAGGTCTTTTCGATCAGCCCCTTTTTGATGGTAGGCGACAAGATCCGACTCCATGAAAACCGTGCACCTTTCCGCCAGTTTGACGGGTCTTTCGGAAGAAAGGGCGATCTCCTGAAATTCACCCACGATATTGATTCCGTATTTGCCGGCCAGTTCATGAAGAAAACTGCCGGTGCCGGCGGCGCAGACTTTGTTCATGTCAAAATCAAGGGGATAGGTGTCGGAGATGGAGATATACTTGGAGTCCTGTCCTCCGATTTCAAAAATGGTATCCACGGTCGGGTCGATTTCAACGGCGCCCCTTGCATGGGCTGTGATCTCGTCAATGACCAAGTCAACGTTGAGGAAGTCGCCGACCACATTTCTGCCCGAACCGGTTGTGGCTGTTCCCAAAATGTCAATCCGCCGCCCGAGTTCCTCCGCAATTTGCTTCAGCAATCGTTGGGTGACCTCGATCGGTTTTCCCTGGGTGGGCACATAGCTCTTGTGAACGATCTCCCGATTTTGGTCGATCAACGCGTATTTGGTGGTGGTGGAGCCGATGTCAATCCCAAGGTATACTTTTGTTCTGTCGGAAAAAAATCTTTTCTGGAGCTTCCCGGTATCCGCCCACCTGGTTTTGTGAAGGGAAAGGCGGGGAGCCGCCGGCAGGGCCAATTCGCGGCGAACTGCAATAGGGCCTCGAGTTTCAGGGTCGATGCGGTCTTGCCGGTGCGACTCGCGGGCTTTTAAAGCCACCCCGATAGCGCCGGTGGAGGTGCTGAAGGAAGGAACCAGAAGTCCGGGAAAATAGGTTTGGAATGCCATCACCTGAAGCGCGTTCAGGGAGACGCCTCCGACAAAAACGATGGGTTCCTCCAGCACCCGGGTAGAGACCATGGTGCTGATGTAGTTCATCGCGTTTCCCAGGTGAAGCCCATAAATAATGTCTTCCAGTCTCTCGCCCTTGTTCTGGAGGTGTATCATGTCGGATTTGGTGAATACGGTGCAGCGGCACGCTACATTTGCAGGCTTACAGCTCTGAAGGCCGAGACGAATGAAGTCCGCAAGGGTGGCGTCAATCCGGTTCGGGGATTCCTGCTTTCTTTCGTAGAGGGACGTGGCCAGCCTTTCCGCCTGCTGGTCGACAAAGGAGCCGGTACCGGAAGCGCATGGACCGTTGGTGCTGAAGTACTCCAGTTCCCAGCCTTGCTCGAAATGTCTGATCTGGAAGAGGGCGGTATCCTGCCCTCCCATGCTGACGATGGTTCTTGCATCCGGCTGGACAAAGAGAACGCCCAGAACCTGGCTGATCGTCTCGAACTCGTAAAAGGCGCCGAGTTTCTCGCTCAGGTTTTGCCCATGATTGCCGGTAAAGGCAAAGGAGAGGATATTCTCCTCTCCAAAATCCCTGAGGATTTCCTTGATGATCAGGTCGGTCTCTTCCTCGACCTTCCCGAAATGACGCCTGTAGGGAAATTCATGAACGATTTCAAGGTCATGATTGATAAGAACACAGTTGATGCTTACAGACCCGGCGTCTATCCCGACGTAATACTTCTTTCCAGTGTGCGGGGCTTTCATCCTTAATGGTGCTTCCTATTGGCCAAACATCGAAGGTCTCGCAAGACTCAGGCTTACGGCTCATTTAATAACCGTTTCCCTGGGTTTTGCAAGCGTTTCCTTTGTTCGTGAGGTGTGAGTCTGCAATGGGGAGATTGTAAACCGCCCCTGGGGGAGGTTTTTCTGGAGAGGCGGTTGGTTGGAAAGCAAACTCTTAGTGGCCGGACCGGGCAGAGACCGCCTCCTCAAAGACCCGGCGATCCCTGTCGGCAATTTCTACCAAGCACACGCCCATGCCGAAGGCGTTTTCATTTTTATCAAGCCCATAAAGATCCGCCCAAACAACTTTGCCCGTCAGTCCGATGGCCTGCCGATCAGGAGGCAACACGGCCATTCGGAAATCCTGATTGATCCGAAGTGGCTCGTCGCATCGGATGTAAATGCCGTCATAAGAAAGGTTGCGGGTTTCGCCGCCCACGGTTCCATGCTCCGCCTCCACCTTGATGGGCCATCGTACAAACCGCCTGGGGTGCCTGCGCTTTTCTTTTCTTGCCGGGTTTCTCATGTGCCTCTCCATTCCCTGAAATGCGTCGGCCGCTATGGAAATTCATAGGGTTAAATATAATTATGCATATATTTATTTATATGTCAATATTTTTGTTCAGGTGTGTTTATTTTATCGATAAAAAGGAGGAAAGAAGGTTTTCCAGGGCTGATTCTCTCAGCAGTGAAAAGTCCGGAGGATTCCCTCCAGGACGCCTCCTGCAATGGCCAGAGACTTCTCAGAGATGGTGTAGCAGGCATTCCTGTCTTTTCTGGGGTCAATATCGCCGATCTTAAGTCCTTGGGAGACGAAAATCCCTGGTCTGATCAAGCCCCTGAGGATCCCATCAATCCCGGATGGGACAGGCCGGTCTTGAACTATTCCCACGATGTCTCCTTTGCTCAGTAGATCGCCGATGTTTTTGCGATTCTTCCACAAACCGTCACAGGGGGCCCTCAGAACGCGGTCGGCAGTGATCCCTTGTACAGGTCCTGGGACGCCCGTATTGGGTTGAGCGCCACCGGATGAAATAAGTCGGCCCAGGCGATGGCCCCGCTCGGTTTCCACTACGAAGTGAGCGTCTTTTCCCGCCAGGAATCCCGGACCAAGGGCGATGACAAGGGGCGCTTGGTTCATGGTGGTGCCCAGATTCTTTTTGGCAAGTACGGCGTCCACAAGAATCCGGGGCTGAACCTGCCGCCTGGCATCGGCGTCCGGATCAATCAGAACGGGAATACATCCCTTTTCCCATACTGCCGGGACGTCGCGGGCGTCATCCGTGCGAATGGCCTTCACTCCTTCCACCTCTGTCTCACCGGAATAAACCGCCTCGCAGAAAGATACGGTTCTTCTTACTGCCGTGGGCTGCCGGATCTCCGTGATAAGAACACGGAAACCCGAAACGTGAAGTCTCCACGCAACGCCTGAGGCAAGGTCGCCACCCCCGCGGATGAGAACTTTTAGGGCGGATGTCTTAAGATCGTGGTTCATGGCTCGGGCTTCCGCTTTTCATAGGTCTTGAGGTCCTCCATCGTCTCCGGCAGATCCACCAGCAATCTCTTAGGAACCTTGAGAACCTGAGGCTTTCCTCCGATCATTGCATACACTGCGCTTTCTTCAGAATGTGCTCCATAAAGGATCTCTTCTGTTCGATCGTCACCGGATACTACCACCCGTGCTTCGGGAGAATCAAGACCATACGGCGCGAGATCGTCGGCCTCCTCCTGAACAAAGGAAAGGGCTTCCGCCGTCAGGGTGATGCTTAGAATATGGTCTATTTTTTCCTGATTGATCGGTACGTTCTCATGACCGAGAAGAAGCCATTTTCCCTCGATCCGGTGCAGCGTCCAAGGCCGGCCGGATCGCTCGATGACAAGGCGTTCGACCTGATCGCTTCCAATAGTGAAAAGGCCTTTGTTTCTCAGGTCGAGCAGAGTTTTTTCGAGATCGTCCTTGTCCGGTCTCCAGATGAGGTAGACTGTCTTGCCGGTTCCTTTGCGGGCGTAGAAACCGTCCTCCACCGGGCTTTTGTGACCGAAGGCCAGAGAATCCTCCTCGTCACCGGCGCGGTAGGAGAGCACAAAGCTCGGTGGGTCAAGGCCGAACTCGGAAAGATCCTCCGGATCCTTTGAGATGATGCGCAGGTACTGCAAAACACCCAGGGTGTTTTTGACGCGGCTCAAAGCAAAAGGATCAATCGGTGCGTGCAAGGGTGCCGTGATCTCCCACTCCCCATCCGATTTCTCAACAACGATTTCCCGGTCATCTTTGAGAAAGGCGATACGCGTCAGTTCCTCCGGCTGGAAAGGGAAAAGCGTTTTCGTCGCTTCCTCGGCATGCTCTTGCTTTTTCTCCCTGCGTGTTTCAAAGAGGTAAAAGCCCAGGAAAAGAATCACGACCAGAAGGTATATGAACGTGGAACGGTAGGTCACTTCGATCTCCTCCGGCGCCAGGCGAGGATGCCCGCGATTGGAACGATCAACGGGAATCCGACGACAGTTGTGAAAAAGACCAAAAGGTCCTGTCTCCTGGTGAGAAGCAGTACGTTGAGGGCTTTTGAATTCTTCAAAAAGCCAATGTGTGTCTGTCCCTCTAAATTGGGATCAGTTCGTAGTCCCGGCGGCCGAGACCGACTTTTTCGCCGTAATCTAGCTGGATGGTCCAGTCCACTTTCGGGTAGAGACCTCTGAATTTGTCCTCCCCTATTTCTTTTTGATCGGTTAGACAGGACCCGTCAAGGCCTTTTTGCCGGTTGACCATGTCCACCGAGGCCTGGTCAATGGCGACCGGATCCATGGAGGCTAGGATTCCAATGTCAGGGACGATCGGCGCATCGCTGTGCCCATAGCAGTCGCAGGCCGGAGAAATGTGAGTGAGGAAGTTGATGCATGCAATCCTGCCCTCTTTGCCTTTCAAAACCGCCACTGTGTACTCGACCATTTTCTTCTGGAATAGAGAGATATCCGCATTCCACTGAACATTGATCGCGCCGTTGGAGCAGATGAGGATGCATTCGCCGCAACCGATGCATTTTGCTTGGTGGATCTCAGCCTTCTCATCCTTAAGGCTAATGGCTGACTGGGAGCAGTGTTCCAGGCATTCACCACAACCAATGCACTTTTTTCGTGTGACTTTGGGGGAAAGATCGGAATGCTGAACCATTTTCCCGCGCCTGGAAGCGCAACCCATGCCGAGGTTCTTAATGGCTCCCCCAAACCCGGAAAGCTCGTGACCCTTGAAATGGGCCAGGCTGATGATACTGTCCGCTTCCACAATGTCGGTTCCGATGTAGGCGGTTTTGACAAGATCCCCGCTGATCTTGACCGATTCGTAGCTGGCCCCTCTCAGCCCGTCGGCAATGATGATCGGCGCATCCACGACCGAGAAAGCAAATCCGTTCTCTATCGCCGTTCTCAAATGGGAGACGCTGTCCGACCTTGTGCCGGCATAGAGGGTGTTCGAATCAGTCAGAAAAGGGTAGGCGCCCAAGGACTTGACCCTTTCCACGATCCGGCGAACCAGGGTGGGCCGCACGAAGGCCGTGTTTCCTTTTTCGCCGAAATGAAGTTTCACTGCTACCAGGCCTCGTTTGGGCACGATGTGGTCGAGTCCCATTCTATCGGCGAGCCGCACGATCTTTGTGGGAAGATTCTCCTTCACAGAAGTTCTGAGATCGGCAAAATACACTTTGCTGGCGGACATGACGCACTCCTTTCCCTGCAACTGGGCAGAGATACTAGACATGGCGTGCAGGAAGTGTCAATCTTTTCCATTGACAAAGATGCGTGCCTTGATTTATCAACTTTTTGAAATCTTTGGTTTTAAGGATCAATTCTTGGTCGGGACGCTTCAGGGACGAGGCGATCCGAGGAGAGACATGATATGGCGAAGCGAAGCTCTGTTTTTGTGGGCGCAGCCCTTGCGATTTTCCTGTCGGCAGCCTTTGGATGGGCTCAGGCCCAAGATCCCAAGAAGCTAATGAGCATCGAAGCTTACGACATGCTCAACACGGTTCCCGACACCTACCTGATCGACATCCGATCCCAGGCCGAATATCAATTCGTGGGGCATCCTTCAAAGGCTTATAACTTTCCCTACATGTTTTTGACGGGGCAGTTTAACAAGGACGCTGACAAACCCGGCTATATGCTCACGAAAAACAAGGCTTTCCTGGATCAGGTCGGAAAGGCCTTCAAGAAAACGGACAATCTCCTGATTCTTGGCCGGGACGGTTCGATCAGTTCCCAGGCGGCAAAGGAACTGACCGGTGCAGGGTTCAAAAATGTCTTTGACGTGGAAGACGGCTTTGAGGGGCCGGAGTTTCCTTTCTTCGAAGACCCCAACCGACACAAGTACTACCGGCAGCTTGCAAAAAGGAACAACATTCACGGTTTTGAACATCGGCGCTTCTACGGCTGGCAGGCCTGGGGGCTTCCCTGGACGTACGAGATGGACCCGAGATACGTCTATCCACCGGACCTGGCGCCGGGAATGAAATGAACGAAAACCAAGGAGAGTAGGCACGGAGTAGGAAGAGCTCATCAACCTCATGCGACAGGTTGATGCCAAAGGCATTGGATGGGACAGGGTGGAAGAACGAGTCAAGATTTTCCACGATCTGCCGAAGCTGTCTGCCAACTCAGGCCCTGTGCCCGTGACGATCGTCAGCAGTCTCGAGAAGTTCTTGGAGGGCAGGCCAACTGAACATGTTATATGCCTGAAAAGAAAAGGGCGAGAAGGGTTTTCCCATCCACGAGGCGACCTTCTTTCATCATGCTCCTGAGTCTCCGGGTGCTGTATGTCTTCACGGATGATATTTCCCTCTCATCGACTTTCTTTCTTGTCTTTTTCAGGCCTCGGGCTGAATAGATGTGGATAAGCTCGTTGGAG
>JAWOJI010000422.1:0-9791 GCA_046481735.1 Desulfatiglandales bacterium
TCGAGATCAATCGTCTTGCGGGCAGCGCTCGGGGGCGCAGACCAGGCGAGAACAACCATGCTCACAGCCAGCACTACTGCTACCAGGATTAGGGATGCTTTCTTCACGTTTCTCCTCCTTTTTTATGTTTTGGAGCTGTCTGAAACCGCCTCCGCATGAGGCCGTCCACCGATTTGCGCGTCTACTGTTCCTGACCCTCGAAGCTCACCTCCTTTCAGCCATTAAGCGTTTCATATGTATGTAGAATTATCGTAAGTACCCCGTGGAAACGCTATCAAAGCCCAAACCGCTTGTCTAGCCTTTTTCGCGGAAAAATACGTCTTGACTCGGCCCGAACCTTTGATGCACTTGAACCTCAAGTACCATGCTTCAGACTTGCTGTCAACCCCCCAAAATCTCTTCGTAAAGTAATTGGGGATTAGATTCTTGCTCCTGAAATCTGAGAGATTACCTCTCACAAAGGTGGGAAGTGTCCTATGATAGGACACCTCCCAGATCCATCAGAAATTTCGTAACAGTTTGCCTTTTTGAAATTCAAGTTCGCCGGCTTGGGCATGGGGGTCTCTCTCAAAACTGAACAACGAAGGCGGAGATGGGGATGGATCATTGCGAGGTCAAAAAATGCTCCGCACGGAATTACCATGTTCCGGCCTGTATGTCGGCTCACGTCTTTCCAGGAAAACATGAAACGCCTTATCAATAGCTTGTCAAATTCTTGAGCTTCTCATCCCAGAATTTCTTGTGATCTTCTCTCCAATTCGGACCTCTAAAATTCATTCTTTGGTAAAAGAAAGGGCCGAGTCTCTCGAACCACCTGACCCACGGGTTCCTATTTTTCTCTCTGGCCTCAATAACATCTGCGACAAACACATCAATCTTTCCTATTTCGTCCTTGGGAACATAGTAGGAAGCTCCCTCTTCTGCGGATTTCTTCAAGGTCTCTTCATTCAAGGCATGGGCGGTGAGCATTAGAGCAGGAATGTCTTTTTCTTTCGCAATCTGGAGGAGTTCGAATCCCTTAACGCCCATAATGTCAAGGACCACAATGTCGTAGCTGTATGTTTCAAGAAGCTCTTTTGCTTCCTCGAATGTAGATGCACGGTCAATCATACAGATGCTCAGAAGCTCAGTGAGAGAATCAAGAACATCGGGTTCGTCATCAACGATCAACACCCTTTTCCCTGTAAGCAGTTTTTTCGTTTCCATTCCCCAGTCCTCCTTTGAAAAGCATTCAATGCTCTATCCGGTTGTATTCACTTCCAAAAGCTGCTCAATGCGCATTTTCTTTTTATTCTCTAGGCTCCACTGCCTGTTTGTCAAGAGCGATTTCCCAAAAAAAATGCATTTGTTCAGCAGGAAACCTCAAGAGCAGAGAACTCTTTCGCCGTCAAGGGTCATCCTGAGGGGGAAAAATGTTGACACTCCGGAAAGGAGGGTGCTAGTGAATGAATAGTCATTCAGTTGAAGAACCCCCGCTTTGAAATCGGAACAGCCCGATTTCAAAGCGGCATTTCATAAAGCGCCCCGTCGGGGCATCGCGAGAAGAATGTATGCCGGTCAAGAGCAGAAACGGAGAAAAATTTCATCGGATTATCGCGGCTGCCACCAAGGTCTTCGCCAAAAAAGGCTTTTTCCACGCCAAGGTTTCCGACATCGCCAGAGAAGCCCAGGTTGCCGACGGAACGATCTACCTGTACTTCGAAAACAAGGATGACATTCTCATCTCTCTTTTCGAAGAGCAGATGAAGGCTGTGCTCGAAAACATGGTTCGGCAAGTTTCGGAAGAGAAGGACGCTCCCGCCAAGATTAGAAGATTTGCCCTCACTCACTTGCGCCTCATTGAACACAACAAGAACATGGCGGAAATCATCCAGGTCGAGCTGCGGCAGAGCAGCAAGTTCATGAAGGAGTATAAGAACGAGAAATTCATGCAGTACCTGAATCTCATCGGCGATATCGTCAGGGAGGGACAGGAGGAAGGCGTTTTCAAGAGGGACGTGATCCCGGATATCGCAAAGAGGGCGATCTTTGGAGCGCTGGACGAGATGTCTCGATTTTGGGTCTTGTCAAGCCACAAAAAGTATGATATTGAGACGGCCGCCACACAGATCAGCGATTACTTCCTACATGGATTGATCAAAAGGCCCCGCTGATAAGGGGCCGGCCACAGCACGGAAAGGAGGCAGAAGTGAACGTTCTCGTTTGTTTGAAGCAGGTTCCCGATACGGAATCACAAATTAAGGTGGCGCCTGACGCCAAAAGCATCGTCAAGGACGATCTGAAATGGGTCATGAATCCCTACGACGAGTTCGGGGTGGAGGAAGCCCTTCGCATCAAGGAGAAGTTCGGAGGCGAGGTGACCGTTGTCGGTCTGGGGCCGAAGCGCGTGACCGAGTCCATCAGGACCGCCTTGGCTATGGGGGCGGACAAAGGCATCCTGATCTCTGACCCGGCCCTCGAAGGGAGCGACGCCCTTGCCACGGCAAAGGCGCTTGCGGCGGCGATTAAGGGCCTGTCGTACGATATCATCTTCACCGGTCAGAGGGGCATTGATGACGACAGCGGAATCGTGGGCGCCGCTCTCGCGGAATTCCTCGGCATTCCTCATATGGCCATCATCGTGAAGGTGGAAGTGTCGCAGGACGGCAAGTCCGTAAAATGCAACAGACCTGTGGAAGGACAGACCCTTGTCATAGAATCCTCCCTCCCTGCCCTTATCACCGCTCAAAAGGGATTGAACGAGCCCAGATACGCTTCCCTCCCCGGGATCATGAAGGCAAAGAAGAAACCGCTGGAAGAGAAGTCCCTCGCCGCCTTGGGACTGAATGCTTCGGAGTTTGGTGAAGGAGCGAGGAACCTCAAGATTCTCGAACTGACCCCCCCGCCGGCCAGGAAGGCCGGGAAGATCGTGCCGGGCGATACGCCGGAGGACAAGGCTAGAGAACTGGCCAGACTCCTGCATGAGGAAGCAAAGGCCATCTAGCCTATGTCCTTTGTCCGTCGCCCTCTGTCCTTTGTCTAAAAGAGGGGTGAAACGCAACGGACCACTGATAACGGACTACGGACGCGATCGTGAGCAAAGCGAATAGCTTATAAAGGAGAATGAAAATGGCACAAGGTGTGATGGTCATAGCAGAGCAGAGAGACGGAGAGCTCCGCAAAGTATCCTATGAGGTCGTGAGCGAGGGAAAACGACTCGCCGACAAAGCGGGCTGGAAAGTGACGGCCCTGCTGCTCGGTCAGAACATCAAGGACAAAGCGGCAAAACTCGGGCACTACGGGGCGGACAAAGTCATTGTGGCCGATGACGCAAAACTGGCCGCCTACACAACGGACGCCTATGTGGCGGTAGTTGCCGGCATCGTCAAGGCCGAGGATCCGGCCGTACTGATCATGGGGGCCTCGGTCCAGGGGAAAGATCTGGCAGCCAGGCTGTCCGCCCGTCTGGGCGTCGGAATGGCGCAGGACTGCACCGTCCTTTCGATGGACAACGGCAACCTCGTGGCGGTCAGGCCGGTTTATGCGGGCAAAGCCTACGCGAAAGTCGGGTTCAGCGAGCAGCGGCCCCACATGGCGACGACGAGGCCCAATGTCATGGCCATGAGAGAGCCGGACCCATCCAAGTCCCCTGAAATCACGGACGCCCCCGTGTCTATTGACGAAGGGGCCATGAAAACCAAGATCGTGGAGGTGCTCCGCGATGCAACCGGCAAAGTGGACCTGACAGAGGCGGACAAGATCGTCTCCGGAGGCAGAGGCATGAAAGGGCCGGAGCACTTCAACATCCTGGAAGATCTCGCCGCCGCAATGGGCGCTTCCGTAGGCGCTTCCCGCTCGGCAGTGGACGCAGGCTGGAGGCCCCATGCCGATCAGGTCGGCCAAACAGGCAAGGTGGTTTCTCCAAACCTCTACATCGCCTGCGGAATCTCCGGCGCCATCCAGCATCTGGCCGGCATGAGCACCTCCAAGGTGATCGTGGCGATCAACAAAGACCCGGATGCCCCCATCTTCCAGAGAGCCGACTACGGCGTTGTAGACGATCTCTTCAAGGTAGTTCCCGCCCTCACGGAAGAAGTCAAGAAGATCACCCATTGACGATGAAATCTCCCTCCACGCTTGCGCGTGAAGGGAGATTTCATGCCACAATTTCGTTGACAAGCACGGATATTCTTATAAACTAACAGGTTATCGGCGGTGTAGCTCAGTCGGTCAGAGCATGCGGCTCATATCCGCAGAGTCACTGGTTCGAGTCCAGTCACCGCCACCACCAAGAAGCCTTTCAGGGATTGACATTGATCCGGCCGATCTTATTCTTATGATCGCAGTGTCAAACATGGATGAGTGAGATACCGCAATGGGTTATTCGCCTTTTAATCGCGAAAATATGCTCACTGCAAGCGATGCGCTTCATATTGCCGAGGACAAAATAGGAGACTTCTTCAAACTTTCGTCAGGCCAGTGGAAAAATCATCCTTTTTCGGTCAGAACCCTTTTGGATCTTTCTCAGGGCCAGATCGTCTCCGATGCTTTTGCCCTCCTCGAAAAGCGCTCGCCCAAAATAGACGCCCGCGATTGCATCGAAAAGGAGCGTGACCATTATTTCATTTGCCTCCAGGATCATGAAATCCTCAAGGCCTTGAAGCGGGACAGGGAATTGTGCCTTCTCCCACTGCTTGTTTATGTGTTTACCCATGAATTGGTTCATATCGTGAGGTTCTGCAATTTTCTTCAACGCTTTGAAGTTACGGGGAGGGAAAAGGAAAAAGAAGAGAGGATCGTTCACGATACCACGTATAAAATCCTCCGGCGCGTGAGCATGCCGGACTTGGACTATGTTCTCGACTCCTATGAAGGCCACAGGGTCTGTGAGATGGCGGTCGCATAGCCCTACAGAGTGTTCAGAGTTCAGTGTTCAGGAGGAACAAATCAATAACACAGGCGGGTGAACCTCATAGGTTTGAGAGGGCGTTACATGAAATCTGCACAGACAAAGTTCATCTTTACTGAACGCCGAACACTCGCAGGTTTTCATGCTGGAGAAAAGGATCAATTTTTGTTCCAAGATCAAGGAAATTCACGAGGTAAAGCATATGCCTATTTATGAGTTTGCGTGCACCAAATGCGGCCGAGTGTCTGAAGTCTGGCAAAAGATTACGGATTCAGGCCCGAACAAGTGTGAACACTGCAAAGGCAGGATGAGGAAGCTCATTTCCCAGAGCACTTTTCATCTCAAAGGTTCGGGCTGGTATGTCACGGACTACAACTCGAAGAGGGAAAGTGACAAGAAGCAGGCTCCGACGGATAAGGTTGAAACCAAAGCCGCTGACGAGAAGCCGAAAAAGGAAGCACCCTCCGCTGCGGCAAAGTCAACGGATGAATAGACCGGCCGGAGAACCAAAGGATCCGGTCATGAGCAGACCCGAATGGTGAGCGACTGATGAGACGTATTGACTCCGGTAAAGAGCTGGACAAGGTTGTTAAAGGAATTGAAAGGAAAGAGAAGCAGGCTGCCTTTCAAAGAGACAGGTTTTTCAAGTTCAAACTCCCTGAAATTCACAAGAGCCTCTCTGAGGCCCTTCTTATGGAGAAGGTTGTCGAAACGGAAAACCCCAATACCCTTTCCGACCTGGTTCTTCAGGGCCTCAGGCAGGCTGTCAAGGTCAATGAGTTTGATTTCAAGTATTTCGTTGCTCCTCTTCGCGATTTGCTCCCCAATCCGAACCCGGTTGCTCTGTACATGACGCAATACATTCTGGAAGTGGTGCTGAAGGACCCGTCGGTGATTGAAGTGTACGGGACGGACATGGAAATCTACCGGCTCTTGAATGATGTGATCGTCAAGGTAAACCTGAAGTTCGAAAGAGCGGAACAGGAAATCCTGCAGCAACTTGCCCGCAACAAGAGCATCACCCAGGGATCAAGGGAATATGACATCGCCCTTGACCAGGCTTTTCGGAAAAGAATGGGAGAACCCCAGATCTGATCCGAGTGTTCAGTGTTCAGGGGTTCAGTTTTCAGGAGGACTAGTTCGACAACTTCAGATCCCCGAAACGCTCTTATACGAAATCCGTGCAGGCAAGTCTCATCTTTTCTGAACACTGAACACTGAACTCCTGAACACCCGCGTCATTCTCGCTCCTGTTCCCACCAAAGAAGGTATTCCTTAATCTCAAGCCCCCCTGTAAACCCGCCGAGCCCGCCGGCGGCCACGACCCTGTGTCAGGGGAAAATCAAGGGAAGGGGGTTCCGGCCCATAGCCTGGCCGACGGCCCTGGCGCCTCCGGCTTTTCCCGTCATGGCGGCCACCTCGCCATACGTTCTTGTCTCGCCGAAAGGGATCTTGGCAATGGTCCTCCACGCCTTCCGCTGGAAGGGAGTGCCATGGATATCCAGGGGCACATCCTTTGGAATGGCGCGGTTGCGAAGCAGCGCCTCCACGGCGCAGATGAGGATCTTGTTCTCGGCCCTGTTCTCCTCCAGACGACCCGAAAAGGCGCGGGTCCTGAAGTACTCACAACCGTCCCCCTCGTCCTTAAGGCTTAGACCGATTCTGAAAGCGCCTTTTTGAGAAGAGGCGGTGTAGATCCTTAACTCGCCGATCCTCCAAGACCAGCAATAAAGGGTTGGTGTTCCTTTCCCTGCCATGTGTTCCTCTCCTTGAGCCTGTCCCGGATGAGCTTGAGGTTCTTTCTCTTGTGTCTGACCCATTCCGGGGCGCGAAGTTCTGACGAAACAGGATCTCCTGTCAGTCTTTGGATCACCACGTGGGGCGGTGTCCTTTCCAGGAAATCCACAACCAGTTCCACATACGCCTCCCTCGTGAGACACTCGTAGAGCCCCTTCTCGTACATGGCTTCGAGCGCCGTTCCCTTCACGATGTAAAGGGAATGGATCTTCAGCCCTTTAACAGGCAAAGAGGCCAGGTGGCCGGCTGTATCCATCATCATGGCCTTGGTCTCCCCTGGAAGACCCAGAACCACGTGGGCGCAAACGTTCAAACCGCAGGCGTCGGCCAGGGCGACAGCTCGGTCGAAAGCGGCTGCATCGTGGCCGCGGTTGATTCGCAGCAAGGTCGCGTCATGGGCCGACTGGAGACCGAGTTCCAGCCACACCGGAAAGCGATTCCTGTAGGAGCTTAGAAGTTCCAGGATTTCCGGTGTGACGCAGTCCGGTCTTGTTCCCACCGAGAGTCCGACAACCCCTGGAAACCTCAATGCCTGGTCGTAGAGGTTCTTGAGCCTTTCAAGCGCTGCATAGGTATTGGAGAAAGACTGGAAGTAGGCTATGAATTTCTCGGCCCCGTATCGTTTTGCGGCAAACTCGGAGCCTAGCCTCATTTGCTCAGAAATGGAAAGGCCTCCATCGATCATGGCCCCTGTGCCCGAGCCTCGGCTGTCGCAGTAAATGCATCCGCCCCTGGACAACGTCCCGTCCCGGTTGGGACACGTCATGCCCGCGTCCAGCGGGATCTTTTGAACCTTTTCCCCGTAGAGTTCTCTCAGGTAGGTGTTGAAATCGCGGTATCTGCCCATGGGCGCGCACACTTCCTTCCCAGCACGACCCGGTATCGCCGGCTATAGTCTTTCACCCTTTCCCAAGACTCATAATGCCCGGTTTCCTGCATGAAAGACAACGCCTTGGATGTTTGCTCCGGATCCATTTCCAACAGGATCCAGCCGCCCGGGTGGAGATACCTCGCCCCCTCTGAAAGGATTTTCCTGATGTGGACCATGCCGTCCTCCCCGCCGTCCAGGGCCAGGCGCGGTTCGTAACCCACTTCCCGGGGAAGGGTTTTAAGGTCGACCGACCGGATGTAGGGAGGATTGGATACAATCAGATCAAAACCAACGCCCTGGTCTTTCAGGGGCTTCCACAGGTCGCCGACCACGAAGTGAATCCTCTCTGAGACGCCGTGCCTCGACGCATTGGACCGGGCCAGGCCGATCGCCTCCGGGGAGATGTCGCTTGCCCAGAATGAGCCACACGGAATTTCCTTGGCAAGGGCAACAGCCAAGGCGCCGGAGCCCGTGCAAAGATCCAGAATCCGGGGCTGATCCGCATGGGGGATCATGCCTCTTTCAAGCAGGGACAGGGATTTTTCCACAAGCTGTTCGCTCTCGGGCCGCGGCACCAGAACCGAGGGGCTGACCGCGAATTCCAGGGACCAGAATTCCTGGGTGCCTGTGATGTACTGCAGAGGCTCCCGGTTCAGGCGCCTCTTGATGAGTGCCCGGTATCCGGCGAGTTCGCCCTCGCTGAGGGGCCGGTCGAACTGCAGGTAGAGCTGAATGCGGCTCACGTCCAACAGGTGAGCCAGCAGAATCTCGGCGCTGAGCCGGGGCGCCTCAACGCCCCTTCGTTTGAAGTACTCCGATGTGATCTTGAGAAGTTCTTGGATGGTCCAGGTTTTAACCCCTGTCATGCCGCTTTGAGGGCCTCTGCCTGATAATGGGTGATCAGAGGGTCCAGAATGAGGTCGAGATTTCCCTGTAAAACAGCATCCAGCCTGTGGAGAGTCAGGCCGATACGGTGATCCGTCACTCTTGCCTGGGGAAAGTTGTACGTGCGTATCTTCTCGCTGCGGTCTCCGGTCCCGACCATGCTCTTTCTTTCCTCCGAGATCTTGGCCTGTTGCTCGCTGAGCTGCATGTCCAGCAGTCTCGATCTCAGGACTTTCATGGCCTTTGCTTTGTTCTTGTGCTGGGACTTTTCATCCTGGCAGGTGACGACAAGCCCTGTCGGAAGATGGGTAATTCGAACCGCCGAGTCCGTCGTATTCACGTGCTGCCCGCCGCATCCGGAAGATCGATACACATCGATGCGCAGGTCTTCGGGATTGATGGCCACATCCACATCCTCGGCCTCAGGAAGAACCGCAACCGTCACCGCCGAGGTATGAATCCTTCCCTGGGCCTCGGTCTCGGGGACTCTCTGCACCCGATGCACCCCGCTCTCGCGCTTGAGGCGGCTGTAGACCTTGTTCCCTGAAATGGATACAATCACCTCCTTCAAACCGCCCATTCCGGTCTCGTGCCGGCTCAGGATTTCCGTTTTCCATCCCTTCATTTCCGCATATCGCACGTACATTCTGAAGAGATCCGCCGCAAAAAGGCCGGCTTCCTCGCCTCCTGTGCCTGCTCGGATCTCCAGAATGATATTCCTTTCATCGTTTGGATCCGAAGGCAGGAGGAGAATTCGAAGATCATGCTCCGCCTCGACAATTTTCTCTTTCAAAGCATCGACTTCTTCCCGGACAAGCTTCCTCATTTCCGGATCGGGGTCGTCCAGCAACGTGCGGTTGTTCGCCAGCTCCTTCTCCAGGGCCTCATACCTGCGGAAAGTGCTGACAATGGGCGCAAGACCACTGCGCTCCTTCAGGAGCTTCTGGTAGTGCTTTCGATCTTGAAGCACCTCCGGCTGCGTCAGTTCGCTCTCCAGCCGGGTATAGCGTTCATCGATTTCTCTTATCTTTTCAAACATAGCCAAACGGACGGTTCCCCGTCTAAGGTTCAACGTTCAAGCTTCAAGGTTCAATATCATCCTTCCTGAACTCTGAACACTGAACTCTGAATACCTGGAATCCTCACCTCCTGCTATTCCCGGCCTCCTTCCCCTGTTCAAACTGGGCGTACTTGGTTCTGAATTTTTCCACCCGCCCCGTCGTGTCCACCAGCTTTTGTTTGCCCGTGAAAAAGGGATGGCACTTAGAACAGATTTCAACACGGATATCCGTGACCGTCGAACCGGTCTCAAACTCGTGCCCGCATGCACAGTGCACAACGGCTTTGTGG
>JAWOJI010000035.1:0-5177 GCA_046481735.1 Desulfatiglandales bacterium
AGGTGCTCGGGATAAACCTGGGCATAGCATCCCACCGCGGCCGTCAGAGCGCCCGGGTTTTCCTTGACCGCCCTTCTGATCGCCTGACGCGACTGACAGGAGGCGCTCTGGGTTACGATGCATGTGTTGACAATGTTTAGCGCTGCATTCGCGCCCTTCGGGACCTCGATCCATCCTGCCTGAAGGAGCGCTTCCCTCAGGCAGGCTGACTCGTACTGATTCACCTTGCACCCGAGCGTTATGATGTGGAACGTCTTGGACACTTGGCACCCTCCGGCCTTTCGGAAGTTGTGCTCCTATATTGGTTGACCGCAAGGATTGCGTCAATTTCTATTTATGAAATCTGTTGAAAACCGGAAACAGCTGTGTTAAGAGCTTGAGCTTATCGACGCTGAATGGAAGGGATAGGTTCATAACACTTTGATTCGATGGCGATTCTCAAGCTGTGTCAGGGGATTTCGCCGTCACAACACATCGGTTGCGAAAGGAGGAGATCGCAATGAAAAGGAGTCTATGGATTCTCGTATCGGTTCTGTTGGTGAGCTTGATCTTTTCGCCTGCCCCTTGGGCACAGGCCAAGACGGTTAAAATCGGGGTGAACGCCCCGATCACCGGAGACATCCCGAAAGTGGGTGAGGGAACCAAGTTTGCCGCCCAAATGTGGCTGGAGGACATCACGGCCGCCGGCGGGATCAAAGTGGGAGGAGAGACCTATCAGGTGCAACTTGTCATCGAGGACAACGAGTCAAAGGCCGAATCCGCTGTGAAGGCCAACACCAAGATGATCACGGTGGATGAAGTGCTCGCCATTGTTGGACCCCAGGCCTCCAAGCAGGCAGTTCCTGCGGGAGAAGTGGCCAACAACTACAGCACACCCATGATCAGCCCATGGTCCACAAATCCCGACACTACGAAGGACCGGCCCTTTGTGTTCCGGGCCTGCTTCCTGGACCCCTTCCAGGGTCCCGTGGTCGCTAACTTTGTCAAAGAAGAATTCGGCTTCAAGAAGGCCGCCGTCCTCTATGATGTGGCGAGCGACTATCCCAAAGGCCTGGCGGAATTTTTCAAAGCTGCCTGGGAGAAGCAGTTCGGGCCTGGATCCGTGGTGGCCTATGAAAGCTTCACAACCAAAGACACGGACTTCAGCTCCCAGTTGACAAAGATAGCCAGGACCGACGCAGAGTTCCTCTTCACTCCCCAGTACTACAACGAGGTGGCCCTGATCGTCCAGCAGGCAAGGCAACTCGGGTTTGACAAACCCATCGTAGGCAGCGACAGCTGGGGTTCTGCAGAGACCGTGAAGCTTTGCGGTTCGGCTTGCTACGGCCTGTTTTTCAGCACCCACTATGCAGCAGCAGGGGCAACAGGCGCCACCAAAGCTTTCATCGACCGCTACACACAGAAGTACGGCTATGTCCCGGATGATGTGGCCGCCCTCACGTGGGACGCCTTGGGCATCGTTCAAAAAGCTATCCAGGATACGGGCAAGCTCTCGGGGAATGTCAAGAAAGATCGCGAGGCCGTGAGAGACGCCATGTCAGGGATCAAGCAGTATGACGGCATCACGGGAACCATGAACTTCACCGAGGGCAACGATCCCGTCAAGTGCGCCGTCATCGTCAAGATCAGCGATCAGGGTGAGTTTGAGTTCTACAAGTCCGTGTGCCCGTAAACGGTTTTCCTTCAAGTGTTCGCCTAAAAGGTCCTTAGCCCCCTCACCAGACTTTATCCCTGTGGAATGGGTCGCGGCGAGGGGGAGTTCCCGGTCCGGGTCGGCACTGCAGCCCCGAAGGGGCGTTCTGTGAAATCTGCTCCTGCAGATTTCATCAAGGGAGCATGAGGGGATGACTTTTTTCTTGCAGAACCTGATCAATGCGCTCCAGTGGGGGAGCTTTTACGCCCTCATCGCCCTGGGGTACTCCATGGTCTACAGCATTCTCATGCTCTTCAATTTCGCCCACGGAGACATCTTCATGGTGGGAGCCTACATCGGGTTCGGTGTCGCCTCGGGCCTCCTTGCGCTTTCATCCCACGGTGTTCTGATCCTTCCCAGCTGGCTGATCCTGGTGCTGACCATCATCATTGCCATGTTCCTCACGTCCCTTGTGGGGATGACCGTGGAAAGAGTGGCCTATCGCCCCCTGAGAAACGCCCCGAGGGCTTCGGCGGCCATCACCGGCTTGATGGTCGGCATCATCCTTGAGACGGGAAACCTGATCCTTCTGGGGGCCCAGAGGGTGAGCTTCCCTTCCCTGGTCAGCACAGCCACCTACAATATCCAGGGGGTCTTTGTCACGAACCAGAAAATCATGATCGTGATTGTCTCCCTCGCTCTCAGTTTCGCACTGCACCAGTTTGTGCGACACACCAAGTACGGGATGGCCATGCGCGCCATGGCTTTCGATTATGTGGTCGTCCCCCTGATGGGAGTCCCCCTGAACAGAATTGCCGCCATGACGTTCGCCTTGGGATCGGCGCTCGCCGCTGCCGCCGGAATCCTCTACGGCATCGCCTATCCCGTCCTGGACCCTTACATGGGCATCCTTTTTGGGTGGAAGGCCTTTGTGGCAGCCATCCTGGGCGGAAGAGGATCGGTGTTGGGCGCCACCCTGGCCGGATTCCTCTTGGGTTTCATAGAGATTTTTGTCGCCATGATTTTTCCGTCAACCTTGCGGGACCTGATCGCCTACTCAATCATTCTGCTTATTCTTGTTTTCAGGCCCCACGGTTTTTTTGGTGAGCCCTACAGCGCACAGTTGAGGCTGTAGAAGCAATACGGTTTTCTTCCCGACCCAGCGTATTTCTATGGAAATGGAATCGAAAACAGAAAGGTCCCGGGCCCGAATCCTTCGCGTTTTCTTCTCGAGCATACCTTTGCTGGCATGGTTGATCGGCGTTCTCGTTGCCGTGCTTTGCGAAAAGGCCGCCGGCCTATGGGTGGCCGACGCCGTCGGGCTCCCAAGAATTCCTGTCCTTTTCGGCATTCTTTTTATGCTCAAAGAGCCCTCTCTCATCCCCGCCGCGCTTCTCTACACCACCATGATTTACATCGTTCCCTCGTGCATTGCGGCTCGAATCGCCTCCCCCCTGGCAAACAGAGCGGCCGAACTTTTGCTGCGCGTGTCGGTCAGCCTCTCTGTGCTCGTTCACCTCGCCCTGCTCTACAGTGCCCTTCATTTCTGGACCGACATCAGCGATTATCGCCTGATCATGGTCAAACTCACGCTCATCGCCGTCATCATCACCCTGAGTCTGAACGTGATCAACGGGTACATGGGGGAGTTCTCATGCTCTCATCCCGGATTCCTCGCACTGGGCGCCTACACCGCAACCGTCTTCAATCTCGTCTTTTTCGTCAATGACCGATTCTTCGGCCCCGCCCTGGCGCCTCCTGCCTGGGGCCCCTTTTTTTTCCCTGTCGGCCTGGTTCTGGGAGGACTCGTGGCGGCTCTCGGCGCGCTCATGGTGGCGATCCCGTCCTTTCGAACCCGGGGAGACTACCTCGCCATCATATCCCTGGCTTTCATGTTCATCATAAAAAGCTTTATCGAAAACCTCGAGGTCGTCGGAGGTCCTCGCGGCTTGAGCAGGCAGCCGGATTACGCAAGCCTGCCCGTAGTTTTCGCCTGGACATCCCTTTGCCTTTGGATCATCAACAATTTCGTCCGGTCCACCCTCGGCAAAGCCCTCAATGCCGTGAGGGACGACGAGACAGCGGCCAACTCCATGACCGTCAACACTCGAAGAACAAAAATGACGGCTTTCCTTTTCGCCGCCTTCTGGGCCGGAGTAGCCGGCGGGCTTTTCGCCCACGTCATCCGGTACGTGAACCCGGGGATGTTCGGCATTCAGAACCTCGCCGAAGTTCTGGCCATGGTCTATTTCGGGGGGCTGAATTCGGTTTATGGTTCCATCGTCGGCGCCGTCGGCATCCAGCTTCTCAGCGAGATGCTGCGGCCCCTCGAGATCTTTAAGTGGATCATTATCCCGTTGCTTCTCATTCTGGTCATGATCTTCCGGCCCACAGGGCTCATCGCATTCAAAGAGTTCGTCGTAGAGGATCTCGTGAAACCGAAAAGGAAAGAGGTGTAAGTTGCCTTTGCTCTACGTAGAAAGAATGACCCATGACTTCGGGGGGCTTCGGGCGGTCAGGGACTATGATCTGACCATCGAACGGGGGCAGATTCGGGGCCTCATCGGGCCGAACGGGGCGGGAAAAACCACCGTCTTCAACCTGATTACGGGCATCTACAAACCTACGGAAGGGCGCGTTCTTTTTGACGGCAAGGATACCGTCGGGCTCAAACCCTATGAGATTGCGGCCATGGGCCTGGGCAGGACCTTTCAGAACATGAGGCTTTGGCGCCACATGACCGTTCTGGAACACGTGAAACTGGCCCGCTACTCAAAACTAAGCTATGGGCTCCTGGGAGCCTTTTTCAGCACGGGAAAGCGGCGCCGTGAAGAGGAAGAGGGAGCACAGAAAGCGCTCTCCTTGCTCGAGATGGTGGGGGTGCGCCACCTTGCCGATCAGGTGGTGACCAATCTTCCCTATGGGGCACAGAGACGAGTGGAGATAGCCAGGGCTCTGGCCATGGAGCCCAAACTCCTTCTCCTGGACGAGCCGACGGCAGGGATGAACCCGGAAGAGCTTCGCCAGATCATGCTCATCATACGCGATATCCACCGGGAACTTGGGCTGGCCATCTTTTTGATCGAGCATCGGCTCAGGGTCGTGATGGAGCTCTGTGAACGCATCCAGACTCTGGTCTTTGGAGAAGTCATCGCCGAGGGGTCCCCGGAAGAAACGCAGAACAACCCGAAGGTGATTGACGCTTACCTTGGCAAGGAGAAGCTGTTCTGATGTTCATGACCGTAGAGAATCTCGCCGTTTCCTATGACAGGATCATGGCCCTTCACGGAATAGATTTCGAGGTTCAGGAACGCGAGATCGTCTCCATCATCGGCGCCAACGGCGCCGGAAAAAGCACCACCCTGCGCGCCCTTTCCCGCCTGGTCCCTGTTCATCCGGGGACGAAAATGACTTTTGAAGGGCAGGACCTGCTCAAATACCCGGCTGACCACCTTGTCCGCCGGGTATTTGAGCAGGTCCTGCCCTTCAAAAGTCATTTTCGTCCCCGGATGAACAGGGACCAGGCGGGAAAGGGCGCGCAGGG
>JAWOJI010000175.1:0-21547 GCA_046481735.1 Desulfatiglandales bacterium
AAGGCGAGGTCCGGCTTGTCAAAATCCCTGGCAGTGAATGAAAAACCCACCTTTGATTCATCCATTTCCAGGGCGCCTTCCGAGAGGCTCACTCCCTGAGTGTCCCCTCGAATTTTTCCTTTGACACTCACATGCTCCAAAGCGGCGCGGTCCGTCGTGGCAACGGGGAAAGGCGCTCCTAAGGCCGAGAAAGCCTTGCGTGGGGAAAAAGGATCCACGACAAGACTCAAATCGAATTTTGGAGCGGCCGTCACATCTTGCAGGGTCCCTTTGAGATTCGCCGTCATTTCTCTTGACGCACTTACCGACACATCGACCGGGATCTGCCCCTTGCCCGGATCCTTTCCCACAGGACCGACCAGGCCTTTCACAGAGACAGGCGCCTGGTTCAAGGCGGCCGAAAGAAGAATCGTGATGGGGCGGTCGAGGGAAACATCTTTGAGTTCAAGGGTAAGGTCAGAGACTTCGTGCTTCGATCCAGAGAGGTAATCCACGTAAAGAAGGGCGCCCTTTCGAACAGCGAATTCGCCCACCGCAAGACTTTTCAACACGAGAGCCTCCTCAGGCTTTTCAGGCTCGGGCTGCGGTCCGGTTGGAGGAGGCCCTTTCTCATCCGGCCTTCCAAGGCCTTCCCAATTGCCTCGACCGGCCTTGTCTTTTTCGAGCACGATCCTGGGTTCTTCGATGACAAATCGATCCACCTGAATGTTTCTGGAAAGAAGGGGAAGAAGCTTCATCCTGGCGTCAAAGGATTTTACAAAAACAAAATCCTTCTCCTTGAAGCCCGGAGGCGAGCCCAGGCGCAGGTTGGAAAGGGCCACCCCCGCCCAGGGGAAAAGAGATAGTTTCAGGTCCCCTTCAATGGCAAAATCGCGACCCGTCGCGCTTGCCACCTGTTTTTCGATCTCGGGTTTGAATTTGTTTACATCAACGAAAAGGGGAATGAGAATAAGGGCTGCAATCACCAGCACAACAAATCCTCCGCCAATGATCAGGACCCATTTGAGCGCTTTCATGGTTGACCTCCTCTTCGGTCTAACGGTAAGGGGTGTTTGGACTTTCCGTCACACATAATGTTTTAGTATACATCTTTTTTCTCGTGCGGCAAGTTTAAGGCCTTTTCGGTTGATCCGTCCGGGTTCTTCGTGTAAACTCCGAAGCAGGGTATCGAAACAGGATCACAAGGTTTGTTTAGGGGAAAGGAGCGTCTAGAAATGGCCATAACGAACGTAAAAGAGGTTTTCGAAAAGGTGTCCAAGGCGTTTGATCCCGATGCGGCTAAGGGACTGGATGCGGTCTTTCAGTTTGACATCACCGGAGAAGGCGGAGGTTTGTGGAACGTTGCCGTGAAGGAAGGCGCCTGCGAAGTAAAGGAGGGGAAAGCCGATGTTCCCACCGTGGCCCTGACCATGTCGAGCGAGACCTGGCTGGGCATGGTAAACAAGCAGATCAACGGCATTCAGGCCTTTATGAGCGGCAAACTCAAACTGACCGGCGACATGCTTCTCGCCCAGCGAATACCCGATCTGTTCAAGTTTTAACCGTCCCTTCCGTGAAGTTGAGGGAATGCAACCGCGATCAACTCGAAGCCCTCCTGATGGCTCGCCGCCGCCTGAGAGGGCTTTCCGCTATTGGCACACGCCACAGCGTCTGCACTCCCCCACCCGGCAGGATTCAGATTCTTCCGCCTTAAGCGCCAGATTGTATTCCTTGACGAGATGATCCTTGCGGATTCCGTGATCGATAAAATCCCAGGGCAAGATTTCAGCGATGCCTTTCGGCCTGTAAACATAAAAATCCGGATTGAGATCCCTGTTCCTGAAAACCCCGGTCCAGTCCCCTCGATGTTCCTCTGCCTCCATCAGGATCGAGGACACGCGCCTGTCTCCAAGAGACAGAAGGGCCTGCAGGTAGGACCATTTGGGCACATCAAAGCTCACCTTCACCCCGCCTTCCCTGGACAGGGCTTTCTTCAGTCGTCGCTGTTTGTCCTTGAGAGAGGTAAGATCCTCCATGGGAGCCCACTGAAAAGGGGTGAAAGGTTTGGGAACAAAGCAGTTGACGCTCAGTTTGATATGTCGGATCCTGCCCCGCGTCGCCGATTCCTTGACCATGCGATGCTTGATGCTCTTGACAAGGGAGACGATGCCATCCACATCGTCGCTGGTCTCTGTGGGCAGGCCGATCAGGAAATAGAGCCTCAAGGCGAAATCGCCGGTCTTTGCGATCATTCTCACTGCCTCGATGATTTGCTCCTCCGAGAGATGCTTGTTGATCACACGGCGAAGCCTCTCTGAGCCGGCCTCCGGTGCGATGGCGAGGCTTCGCTGGCCGACCTTCCACAGGTGGGCCGCCAAGGCCGGGGTCAAGGAATCCGCCCTCAAGGACGACACAGAGAAGCGACCTCCCCTATCGAGGATACGGCCGGTCAGGCTTTCAATTCCCGGCACATCGGACACACAGGCGCTCATCAAACCAAGAGGTTGTTTTTTTTCCAGCGCCTCGTCGATCACAGGAACCAGCGACGCTTCATCATGAAATCGCGGAGGGCGGTAAACGTATCCTGCCGCACAGAATCGGCACGATCGGCCGCAGCCTCTTGCAAGCTCCACAAGGACCTTCCCCGCGAATTCCGTATCAGGACTCAGGATGGTGGTTCGTCTCACAGGCAAACCCTCCTGACCCGAGCGGCACACCTCGATCTTTTCCGGGATGGAAGGGTTCACCACATGCCGTGCCTTGATTCTCCCGTTGCGCTCATAATCGACCCGATACAATTGCGGCGCGTAGAGAGAGAAAAGGGTCCTTGCCAGAGTCTTTATACGCTCGCTCCGGCTGGCGGCCGATTTCTTCAGCTCCCGAAACAGGTCCAGGAAGGAGTCGAGAATTCCTTCCGCCTCACCGAGGAGGAAAAAGTCAAAAAAGGGCGCCAGAGGTTCGGGATTCAGTATTGTATTGATCCCGCCGGCCATGATCAGAGGGGTAAATTCGTCTCGCTCTTCGGAAAGAAGAGGAATCTTCCCCAGGCGAAGAATGGTCAAGATGTTGGGATAATCATTCTCGAAGGAAAGAGAGAAGGCGACCAGATCGAACCTGAGGAGCGGGGAAAGGGACTCCAGTGAAACCAACCCTTTCCCCGACTCTATGACGGGGGACATTTCTTGGACATCGGGGAGGAAAAACCGCTCTGCCACAACATCCTGTCTTCGGTTCAGCAGAGCGTAAACCACCTGAAAACCCAAATTGGACATGCCGACGCGATAGACATTGGGGTAAACGAGAGCCACGGAGATCCTGCCGCCCCAATCTTTGCGCACGGAGCCTTTCTCCCGTGCAAATGCTGCCGCGCTACCGATCAATCGGCCTTCGCCCTGAGAAATGTCGGATAATCCAAGTTGTCCTTGAAAATGCCCCGCAGAAAACTTTTCTTGCTCTGGGCAGAATCCTCTTCCCGATGCAGTTGTCGAGAATTCTCAGGAGCCCTCTGGTACGTAGGAATTTCCAGGCTTGCGCCGTCCGTCCCCCGCACGGTCCAGGAGTCGCCCGCCTCCTCAGGAGTCACATCTCTCAACCTCACCACCTTGTTGCGATATTCCTTGTCGATCCCCGTGGCTATAACGGTGATCTGAATCTCATTGCCCAAGGTGTCATCGAAAACCACGCCCCAGAAAATCTCCGCATCGGTGTCCACTTCGCCCTTGATGTAGGTCGATGCCTCATCGATCTCCTCCATGGTCATATCCGACGGGCCGGTGATGTTCATCAGGAGACCCTTGGCGCCTTTGATGGAAATGTCCTCCAGCAGGGGACTGTTGATCGCCTGTTTGGCAGCCTCCAGAGCGCGCGACTCGCCGCCGGCTCTTCCCGTGCCCATGATGGCGGTGCCCATCTGCTCCATCACCTTTTTCACATCTGCAAAATCCAGATTGATGAAGCCGCTGCTTATGATAAGGTCGGAAATGCCCTTGACCGCATTGAGGAGTACTTCGTCGGCGCGCACGATGAGCTCTTTGAAGGTTGCATTCTTGCTGCCCACACTCTTCAGCCGCTCATTGGGAATAATGATCAGGGTGTCGACCTCTTTCTTCAGCGCCTCGATTCCGTCAAGGGCTTTCCGCATCCTTTTGTCCCCTTCGAACTTGAAAGGCTTTGTGACGACGGCCACGGTCAGGGCGCCGCTTTCCCTGCACTCCCTCGCAACCACTGCGGAAGCACCCGTGCCTGTTCCTCCCCCCATGCCCGCGGTGACAAACACCATGTCCGAACATCCTACCGCTTCCCGGATCTCGTTCTGGCTTTCCTCTGCGGAGACGCGACCGATTTCGGGATCTGCCCCGGCCCCAAGCCCCTTCGTCACCGTCACGCCGAGCTGAATTCTGGTGGAGCATGCGGATCGATCAAGGGCCTGGATATCCGTATTTGCCGTAACGAAATCAACGCCCTTCATTTTGGATGCAATCATGTTGTTGATCGCATTGCCGCCGGCGCCACCCACCCCGATCACTCTGATTTTCGCGCCAATCCTCGCCTCTTGTTTTTCTTCTACAAATTGAAATTTCATAAATGTCCCTCCTTGTTTTTCTCCCCGTGTTACGGTTTCTGTCAAATCACGTCCTTGAACCACTTTTTCATTCTCTCAACGACACGGCCGAATATGTTGCTGTCCCTAATCCTGAACCTTTTCCCCTCCTTCACTCTTTTTGCACCGTAGAGCACCAGCCCAACGGCTGTTGCATACATCGGCTTGTTCACGATATCCACGAGCCCGGTGACCCCCTGGGGGTAGCCCACGCGGCCGGGGGCATTGAAGATCTGTTCGGCGATCTCGGCAACACCGGCAAGTTCTGCGGACCCGCCGGTGATCACCACCCCGGAATTGATCAGATGGGAATAGCCGGCCCGCTCAACTTCATTATGGATAAGCGTAAAAATCTCCTCGACCCTTGGTTCCAAAATCTCGCCGAGAATCTGCCTGGACAGAACCCTGGGTTTCCTTCCTCCCACACCGGGAACCTCGATGGTTTCATCCCTGCCGATCATGGAACTCAGCGCGCATCCGTACTTGATCTTGATCCTCTCCGCTTCCGCACTGGGCGTTCTCAGCCCGATGGATATGTCGTAGGTAAGGTTGTCCCCGCCCAGAGCGAGCACGGAAGTATGCTTGATGGCACCCCTTGAAAACACCGCCAGATCGGTAGTTCCCCCGCCGAAGTCAAGGAGCGCTGCGCCCTGATTCCGCTCCTCTTCACTCAGGACCGCTTCACTGGAAGCGAGTGATTCAAGGACGATGTCACACACATCCAAACCGGCCCTGTTCGCGCACTTGATGATGTTCTGCGCGGATGTGACGGCCCCTGTAACGATATGGATTTTGGCTTCAAGGCGAACACCCGACATGCCAAGGGGATCCAGGATCCCGTCTTGATCGTCCACGATGAATTCCTGAGTCAAAACGTGGATGACCTCCCGATCCATGGGAATGGCCACGGCGCTCGCCGCTTCGATGACCCGCTCGATGTCTTTAGGAGAGACTTCCTTCTCCTTGAGTGCAATAACGCCGTGGCTGTTGAACCCCTTGATGTGCCCGCCTGCGACTCCCGCATAGACGGAGCTGATTTCACAGCCTGCCATTGTTTCCGCCTCTTCGATAGCCTCCTTGATGGAATGGACCGTTCTCTCGATGTTGACCACCACCCCCTTTCTGAGGCCGTCGGAAGGATGACTTCCTATACCGATGATTTCGATGCCGTCGTGACGCAGCTCGCCGACCACGGCACACATCTTGGTAGTGCCAATGTCCAATCCTACAATGATCTCTCCCGGCATGATTCGGTCCTTTTTCAGTGGTCTGTCCCGTCCTTAAACTAGCTTTTCTCGAAGGCGACGGCTGCGCCTTCGCCGTAGTCAAGGTGAATGGCCTTTACAAGGTGAATGCGTCCCGTGCTTGCCAGGTGCTCCACCAGCTTTTTCAGTTCCTCCAGTTTCGCGCCCAACTCCCCTGCCTTCAGCCTGATCTGCCCCTGCATGAAGGAGACATAAAGATGAAGCGTTCCATCCTCCTTCACGTGAACTTCGCAGAGGTGATCCAAATCCCACGGAGGCGCTTCGGACTCAAAGACCCTGAGGACGGAAATTGCCGCCTTGATCTGTGCTTCCCGTTCCCGTGCGTTCTCTGACAGGCCCGTAATCACCGGGTAATCGACGCGATCATCGGACGCCACCTCCTTGAACAGGTGTCCCAGAGGGTTGACATAATAGAGCCTGCGATCCAAAGCGATTGCCAGGGGTTCTTGTTTTTCCGCCCGTATGATCAGCGAATGGGGAAAGCTCTTTTCCACATCCACCGACCGCACCCAGGGGTGTTTTTCGAGCCGCTCTTTCACCGCATTGAGGTCGACAGCCAAAAGACTGTGGTCGAAGTCCAATTGGGCCATTTCAAGAAGCTCCGATTTCAGCCCCTCGTCCACTCCCAACACCTCCACCTGTTCGAGGCGTATGTAAGGCGAGGTGAGCAGGTACCCGTACAAAGAAATAAACGTTAAACTGACCACAGCCAGGATCACCGCAACAAAGGTCAGCCTGAGGAAAATGGCACTGCAAGCTCGAACCCCTCTCCAAGCCCTGGACAGGCGGCCGGCCTTTTGCTTTTTGATCTCCTGCCTGCGAAGAAGCGTTTTCCGTTTCACATTCCGACAACCTTGATTTCAGGTTGGAGTTCGACCCCTGTATTCTCTCTGACCTTCGTCCTGGCCAGATCCATCAAAGCAAGCACCTCGCACGCCTTTGCCCCGCCTGTGTTGACAATAAAGTTTGCATGTTTTGTTGAAATCATGGCCCCTCCGATCCTGAAACCCTTCAACCCCACCCCTTCAATCAACCTGCCGGCGAAGTCCCCCGGAGGGTTCTTGAACACAGAGCCGCCGCTCGCATATTCCAAAGGCTGAGACTGTTTGCGAAGCATCAGGAAACGGCGCATGTTCGCTTCCACCTCTTCACGGCCTACCCTGGTGCACTGAAAGACGGCTTTTACGATGACGCTTCCTTCAGGGACGCCAAGGCGCCTGTAAGAGAAATGAAGCTCCCCCCGTGTTGCTTTACCGAGCTCTCCCGAACCCGACATGATCTCGATTTCGTGCACAGCGTCCGCAGTCTCTTGTCCCCAGGCGCCCGCGTTCATGGCCACGGCCCCGCCCACGGCGCCCGGAATCCCCGCAAGGAACTCGAGTCCTCCCAGGGCCTCGAGCCGGCATGCGTTCAAAAGATCCGACAAAGGGAGGCCCGCACCCGCAGAAAGAAGCCCCCCGTTGCCTTTTCTTTCAATGAGCGCCAGGCGTCCTTTGAGAAGGATGACCAAGCCTCTCACGCCTTGGTCCTTGACAAGCAGGTTGCTGCCCCTGCCCACGACAAGATAGGGGGTTCCCGTTTCCTTTGCGTAGGCAAGCACCCTGCGCAAAGTCGGCATGTCTTCGACAAAGCACACGGCATCGGCTTTGCCTCCCACTCGAAAGGTCGTGCATCGCTCCATGGAGTGGTCAAAGGCCACCCTGTTTTCGAGTATGCCTCGCAGTGTTTTTCGTTCCCCTTCATCCATGGCGCCATCGGTGTCACGGACAAGACCAGTTTGTCCGTTCTCATTTTCCTCAGGGACATGCCCCGTACGAGGCATGATGAAATCCGTCCGGGCCGCCCCATCGCCGGTCGCCCTTTGTCTTCGCTCCCTTCGAGAACCTCAGGCTCCACGAAAGGGCCTTGTGCCGGTCACGCTGCCTGATGACTGCAGGTTCCCGGCAGTTGCTCCAGCAACCTTTCACCGACCAGATGAATGTTTCCGGCCCCAAGGGTCATGACCACATCCCCCGGCTCCAGAATGCCGATCAACGTTTTTAGAATGTCCTCAAAGTCTTCGCAGAGAAGCACCTCCTTGTGCCCGTGTTCTTTAATTCCACGGGCGAGCCACTCCGCATCAACTCCCTCGATGGCGGGTTCTCCTGCTGAATAGACAGGGGCCACCACAAGGACGTCGGCGTCATTGAAGGCAATGACAAAACGATCATAAAGGAGATGGGTGCGGCTGTACCGATGAGGCTGAAAAATCACGATCAGCCGCCTGTCGGGCCAGCTTGTTCTAGCCGTCTCGAGTGTCGCTGCGATCTCCGTGGGATGATGCCCGTAATCGTCAAGGACAAGGACTTGATCCTTCTCTCCCTTGATTTGAAAGCGTCTTGCCAGGCCCCCCGGATTCATGAGCCCCCGCTTGATATCCTCCATGGGAATGCCCAGTTCCAGCCCCACTGCAATGGCCCCGAGAGCGTTGAGCACATTGTGGGTACCCGGTTTCCCTACCGCGACCCGACCCAAAGACCGGTTCCGGAAAATCAGTTCAAAATCGGTTTTGAGCGTGCCCCTCACAAGGTCCCGGGCCCTGAGATCGGCCTGGGTGCTCATTCCATAGGTCAGGTAGCGCTTTTTCAGGTGTGGGATAATGCCCTGAATCTCCTCGTTGTCCAGGCAGAGGGCAGCCAGACCGTAAAATGGGATCTTGTTGATAAATTGAATGAACGCCTGACGAATCGCCTCCATGCTCCCGTAGTGATCCAGATGCTCATGATCAATATTGGTGACCACGGCAATGGTAGGGGAGAGGATCATGAAAGACCCGTCGCTTTCGTCGGATTCGGCCACCAGGATCTCTCCCTGGCCCAGTTTGGCGTTGGCCCCGCCCCAGATATCCAGCCGCCCGCCGATCACCACCGTGGGATCAAGATCCCCGCACATGAGGATAGAAGCCACCATGGAAGTGGTGGTCGTTTTACCGTGGGCCCCGGCCACGGCAATTCCAAACTTCAACCGCATCAACTCGGCGAGCATTTCCGCCCTGGGAATAACCGGGATGTATTTTTCTCGAGCTTCAATCAGCTCAGGATTGTCTCCAGGAACTGCAGACGAATACACCACCACGTCCGCGCCCTCGACGTTGTCTTTGCTGTGATTGGAGAAAATCTTTCCCCCCAGGCTGGAGAGTCTGGAGGTTACGTTTGACCCTCTGATATCCGAACCGCTCACCTCATAGCCGAGATTCAGGAGGAGTTCCGCAATACCGCTCATGCCGATCCCGCCGACTCCCACAAAGTGAATGCGTTTGGTTTTTCCGAGTCCTCTCATGGCCTGATCATATCCAGCAAGAGGTTGACGATCTCCCGGGTAGCCCCGGGCATAGCCACCTTGCGGGCAGCCGCTCCCATTCCCTCGAGACTTCCGGGGTTTTCCATAAGTTTAGCCACGGAGTCGGCCAGAGCTGCGCCGCTTAGGGCCTCCTGCAAAATCATCTCCGCCCCTCCCGCCTCGACCAGGACCCTTGCATTCGTCTCCTGGTGATGGTTTGCTGCAAAGGGGTAGGGAATCAGGATGGAAGGTTTGCCGAGAGCGGCCAGTTCGAATATCGCTCCTGCGCCGGCTCGGGTCACGACCAGGTCGGCCCGCCTGTAGGCTTCCGCCATCTCCAAAATGAAAGGGGTGACTTCTCCCTGCAGGTTTTTTTCCCGGTAACGGGTACACACCCTCTCGTAGTCGGAATGGCCGGTCTGATGAACCACTGCCACCTCCCTGCCCCTTTCTTTCAAGAGGAACAAGGCGTCCACCAAAGCATCGTTGATTGCGCGGGCGCCCTGACTGCCACCGACAGCCAGGAGTGTAAACCTTGAAGACTTTGGATCGCCTGGTTTACCCACCAGAAACTCATTGCGAATCGGGTTGCCCGTGAAATACACGGATCCTCCCCGGAAGTGTTCTCGACTTCCTTCGAAGGAGATGAACACCCGGTCCACCACCCTGGAAAGCAATCGGTTCGTGACGCCCGGAAAGGAATTCTGCTCGTGAACCGCCGAAGGGATTCGGAGAATGCTGGCTGAAAGGCATACAGGGCCCGAGGAGTACCCTCCGACGCCAAAAACCAGATCGGGCTTAAATTTCTTGAGGATGCCGAGGCATTGAAAAAGGCTCCAGGGCAGTTTCAAGAGCACAAGGGCTCCTTTCCAGCCTCTGCCTTTCATCCCCTCCACATTGATGGAGATCTGCTCAAAACCCGAGAGCCTGATGATTTCCGACTCCATTCTCCTCTTACCGGTTACAAAAAGGATCCTTGCCCCTTCTGATTTCTTCGAGATCTCCCGGGCTACGGCCAAACCGGGAAAGAGATGTCCGCCTGTGCCTCCTCCGGCAACCACGAGCCGAACCTCTGTTTTTTCCTTGCCAATCGGCACCGCTATCTCCTTGCGGCGATGTTAAGTAGGATCCCGACCCCGATGAGACTGATCACCAGGGAAGAGCCTCCATAGCTTATAAAAGGCAGGGTGAGTCCCTTGGTGGGAAGCAAACCCAGCACCACACCCATGTTTACCAGGACCTGCAGCCCGATGAAGATGCTGATGGAGAGGGCGAGATAGCTGCTGTAAAGATCCGGTGCGTTGAGAGCGATCCTGATCCCCCTCACGATGAGAATGCCGAAGAGGATGACAATGACGGCAAAACCCGCCAGTCCAAGCTCTTCCGCCACAATGGAAAGGATGAAGTCCGTGTGCGGCTCGGGCAGGTAAAAAAGCTTCTGTTTGCTGTTTCCCAGACCTACGCCCAGAATGCCCCCTGAACCGAACGCCAGGAAAGAGTGGATAATCTGGAATCCCAAGCCCTGCGGATCATCCCACGGATTGAGAAAGGCCCACCACCGCTTGAGGCGGTAGTCGGCTTTTAGGACCAGATAAATCAGGACCGGCAAGGACAGGAGCAGCAGGCTGGAGAGGTGGAGCAACCTGACGCCTCCTACGAAGAGGATGAGCAGGAGCCAGCAGCCGAGGAGGATGGTGGTGCCCAGGTCCGGCTGAAGAACGATGAGAGCCATGAAAGCTCCCGCAACCAGCAGGTGCGGCAACAGGCCCTTGAAAAAGGAGCTTGTGTCGGCCTCACTCTTGGATAGGGCATAGGCAATGTAAAAAGCCAGGGCCAGCTTCGCCAGCTCGGAAGGTTGAAAAGAAATTCCCGCCACCCGCAGCCATCGACAGGCGCCCCCCACCTTCACCCCGACACCTGGAACAAAGAGGAGAAGCAGCAGGGCAAAACTGATCCCGAGAAGGGGGTAAACAATGCGGCTGTAGAAGCGGGGCGGAGTGTTCTTCGCAAGAACCATGAAGCACAGCCCAAGGAGACAAAAGCTCGCCTGCCGCTTGAGATAGAAATAGCCGTCGCCGAGCCTGTGTTCCGCAAGAAGCGAACTGGCGCTGAAAATGCCTACCAAACCTATCGAGAGCAAAAGCAGGGTGGGAATCAGCAATACGAAGTCATAGGACCAATGTGCCTGTTTAGTCTCTGCCATTCCTGATCCTTTCCACCGCTTCCTTGAAGACCCTGCCTCTGTGGGCATAGTCGGCAAACATGTCAAAACTGGAGCACCCTGGCGCCAGAAGAACCACGTCCTGAGCCGTAGCGGAGGAGACAGCCTGGCTCACGGCATCCTCCATATCCGAGGCCATGGAGTAAGGAATGACTCCCTCGAAGGCCTGCGCCAGGAGGGCCTTTGATTCGCCCAGAAGGAGAGCTTTTTTCACTTTCCTCTCGGCGGCCCTGGCAAGAGGAGTGTAATCCCCACCCTTGTCACGCCCCCCTGCAATGAGAATGACCGGAGCGTCATACCCGGACAGGGAACGGCAAGCCGCATCCACGTTGGTTGCTTTGGAGTCGTCGTAAAAGGCAACCTCACCGATTCGTCCCACAAACTCCTGGCGGTGGGGAAGCCCTCTGAAGGTGTCTGCGGTCTGCTGAAGCACGGAAGGCGTGACACGGAGGGCAAGACCTGCCAGCACGGCGGCCATAAGATTTTCCCGATTGTGCTGACCCGGCAGGGACCATTTTCCGAGGCTTATGGAAATAACCTTTCCTCCTGGAATGCAAGCGTTGATCTTCCCTTTTTCCAGACAGGCTTGGCGTGACTCCCTTCTGTCCGAACCATAGCGCAAAGGGGATGCTCCTTTGGGAGGCGTGAAGCTGTCAAGAACCGGATCATCGTCATTCAGAACAGCCCAGTCCCCCGCCCCCTGATTCTGAAAGATGCGCAACTTGGACGCGACATAGGCTCCATAGCTGGGGTACCGGTCCAGGTGATCGGGGGAAACATTCAGCAGCACTGCAACGCGAGGATGGAAGGTGGTCATGGTATCAAGTTGAAAACTGCTCACTTCGACCACCACATAATCCGCCTTTTCCCCCGCTGCGGCATACTCTATGAGAGGCGTCCCGATATTGCCCCCCACAAAAACCTGTAACCCCGCCCTTTCCAGCATGGCGCCCAGCAGAGCCGTTACAGTGGATTTGCCGTTTGTCCCGGTTATCGCAACCAGGGGCGTGTCGATGAGGCGGCAGGCAAGTTCCATCTCGCCCAGAACCGGGATGCCCTTCTTTCTCGCCGCCTTGAGAGGCGCCATGTCGTGCGGAACCCCCGGACTCAGGATGATCGCATCCGCGGAAAGGAACGTTTCTTCTCGATGGCCTCCGGCTTCCAGCAACGCCTCAAGAGCCTTCACCTCAAGCAGAACTCGGGGGTCCAGCTCCGAATCAGCCCTGACCTCGCTCACCGTTGTCCGGGCTCCCTGCTGTCTCAGCCATCGCAGAACAGCGAGACCCGATTTACCCAGGCCTACGACAAGAATATGTTTGCCCTGAACGTACATAAAATGCGAATGTCCAATACTCCACTCTTTCTCATCTCAGCTTCAAGGTGCTGAATGAGAGCAGCGCCAGGATAATGGCGATAATCCAGAAACGCACGGTCACCTTGGACTCCGGCCAACCCTTCAACTCGAAATGGTGATGGAGGGGCGCCATTCGAAAAATCCTTCGCCCCTTTGTGATCTTGAAGTAGGCCACCTGGAATATGACCGACAGAGTCTCCACAACAAAGATTCCGCCCACGAGCACGAGCACCACTTCCTGCTTGGTCATCACAGCCACGGTCCCCAGAACGGCGCCCAGCGGAAGAGACCCGACATCGCCCATGAACAAATCCGCCGGATACGCATTGAACCACAGGAAGCCCAGACCGGCGCCGACCGCGGCGCCGCAGAGCACCGCCAGTTCGCCGGTCCCGGCCACATAGGGGATCTGAAGATAACCGGACGCAATGATGTTCCCTGCCAGGTACGCAAAAACGATGTAACTTGTGAACGCGATAATGATGGGACCTGCTGCGAGCCCGTCCAGCCCGTCGGTGAGGTTCACGGCGTTTGATGCGCCCACGATAATGAATGCGGCCAGAAATATGTATCCGGCCCCGAGGTCCGGCCTTACACCCTTGAAAAAAGGGACGTTGAGCGCACCGTCGAAGCCGGGGTAAAGGTACAGGATCGCGGCCACGATCAATGCGCAGAAAACCTGAAAAGAAAACTTGGCCTTTCCGCTCAGCCCGCGGCTGCTCTTTTGAACTTTCTTCAGGTAATCGTCTGCAAATCCGATGGCTCCGAAGGTGCAAAGAACAAAAAGAACAAGCCACACATAAAGATTCCAAAGTTCGGCCCACAGAAGGGTGGTCACGATCACCACGGGCAGGATCAGACACCCACCCATGGTCGGGGTGCCCGCCTTGCCTTTGTGGTTGGGCGGCCCATCCTCCCGGATGTGCTGGCCGACCTGCATGTCCCGAAGTCTCTGAATAACCCCCTTGCCGATGACCAAAACAACGGCCATGGAGAACAGGGTGGCCAGAATGGTCCGGAACGTGATGTACCGAAACACGTTGAGCCACGAAATCTCGGTCTGAAAGAAGTAAATGAGTTTATAAAGCATTTGCGCCCGCCGTGAGTCTTTCCACCACCTTGTCCAGGCCCGCCCCACGCGACCCCTTCAGGAATACGACGTCCCCTTCCCTCATCTCCGCCCTGATTCTTTGCTCCATTTCCTCGTGGTCACCGGCCTTCACTGCCATGTTTTCGGGGAAACCCTTGTCCAGGGCGCCCTGAATCATGACGCTCGCGTGCTCCCCAAGGGCCACAAAAAGACCTGCACCCAACCCCGCAACCATGGCCCCCGCTTCGAGGTGAGCCCTAAGCGTCTCATCGCCGAGTTCCAACATCTCGCCAAGCCCTACAATGACCTTCCTCTTTCGAGCCCAAGCTCTCAGGGAATCCAGTGCGGATTTTAGAGACAAAGGATTGCAATTGTAGGTGTCGTCCACGAGGATCACCCCGTTCGGGAGATTGATAATTGCAAACCTTCCCTTCAGGCTTTTGAATGTACTGAGTCCTTCAACCACCTCCTCCGGGGAAGCGCCGAGCTGGAGGGATGCCGCAGCCGCTGCCAGGGCGTTTTGCACATGCTGAAGCCCGGGAACTTTGAGGTTCACGGTGAAAATCCCCCCTCCATGGCGGATGTCAAAGGATGATCCTTGGAGGCCCAAGTCGCGAATGTTTTCGGCTCTCACTTCGTTTTTCCGGCCCACGCCGAAGAAATGCATTTTCTTGCTGAAGGAAGAAGCAGCCTGCATCAACACCGGATCATCTCCGTTCAGGAGGGCTGTCGCGTGGTCGGACATGTTTTCAATGAGCTCCACTTTTGCTTTGGCCACTCCTTCCAGGGTGCCCACTCCTTCTAGATGAGCCCTGCCCACATTGGTGATGAGCCCGAGATCGGGATCGGCGATCTCCGTCAGTCGCCCGATCTCACCCGGCCGGTTCATTCCCATCTCCAGCACCGCATAGCGATGCTTGTCTTCGAGGCAAAGCAGGGTGACCGGCAATCCGATCAGGTTGTTGAAGTTGCCCGGGTTCTTGAGGGTTTCGCCCCGACGGGAAAGAATCGCCGCAGCCATTTCTTTCGTCGTCGTCTTACCGGCGCTGCCCGTGATGGCGACAACGACGGCTTCGTGCTCATGTCGCCACCAGGACGACAGATCTCCCAGGGCCCTGAGAGTGTCGGGCACAGCAATGACCGCAGCATCCCTGCCCGTCGGAAGAACGAGTTCGAAACCTTTCCGGATAACGGCGCCCGCCGCCCCCTTGAGGATGGCCTCGGGCAGAAAGTCGTGACCGTCGTACTTTTCTCCTTCCAGGGCCCAAAACAGGAAGTCCTCCCTGATGTTTCTCGAATCGGAACTGAAGCCACGGAAACGTCTGCTTCCCGACCCTCGAATCAGTTCTCCGTCAAGGCATGTAAGGAGATCGGCTGCAGTGATCTCCCCCCATGATTTGCTCATACGAGATTCTCCGCGGCTGAGACCGCTTCTTCCCGGTCGCTGAAATGCCGTTTTTCACCGCCGATAATCTGGTAGTCTTCATGGCCCTTGCCGGCGATCAGGACCAGGTCTTCCCTGCGAGCGATGCCTATGGCTTTCCTGATTGCCTCTCTCCGGTCGACCTCCGTGAAATAAACCCTTTGCGCAAGTCGAGCCTGACCAGTCCAAGATTCTTTCCCCAGACCCGCTTCGATGACTCCTTTTTCAGCCTCTTCCACAATTGTGGCAGGGTCTTCCGTTCTTGGGTTATCGGAGGTGATGAAGACCACCTCGCTCCCCTTGCCGGCAACAAGGCCCATGTCAAATCTTTTCCCTCTGTCCCGGTCCCCGCCACACCCGAAAACCGTGATGATTCGCCCGCTCACGTGCGGTCTGAGGGCTTTCAGGCAATTGCGAAGCGCGTCGGGAGTGTGTGCATAGTCCACGACCAAGGCCAAACCCGCACGATTTTTCACCGACTCCATCCTCCCGGGAACCTTTTCCAAGGCCTTCACCCCTTTGACCACGGCCTCGAGGGACACGTTGAGGGCGAGCGCGGCAGCCGCCGCAGCCAGAATGTTGTACGCATTGAAATCCCCTAGAAGAGCCGAATGGATATTCCTCTCCCCTGAAGGGGTCACCAGTCTGAACCGCAAGCCGGTCCTCTCCGAGCGCACGGAGGTTGCCCTCACGCGGCAGGTCGGTTTGAAGCCGTAGGTCAATACATCAGCCTTGGTCATGGCCAAAAGGTCTTCGCCCCTCGGATCGTCGAGATTGATCACCGCCGTGGCTCCACCGGCGTCTTCCGTTTGCGGGAGCATCGTAAAAAGCCGGGTCTTCGCATTGAAGTACTCTTCCATGCTCCGGTGGTAGTCCAGGTGATCCCTGGATAGATTCGTAAACACCGCAACCCGAAAAGGGCAATCCAGCGTTCTGCCCTGATCGAGGGCATGGGACGACACTTCCATGATCACGTGGGTCGCCCCTTCGTCGGCCATTTCTCTGACAAGGCGCATGATATCCAGCGACTCCGGGGTGGTCACCGTTGCGGGATAGCTTTTCCCGGCAAACCGATAATTAACGGTCCCCAGAACTCCCGGGATGTTTCCCGAGGCTCTCAGGATGGACTCCAAAAGAAAGCTGGTTGTCGTCTTCCCGTTCGTTCCCGTGATGCCAATCAGGTGGAGGCCTCTGCATGGGTTGCCGTAAAACTGCAGAGCAAGCTTTGAGAGGGCCTTTCTTGAGTCCGCGACCTTTACCCGGGCCACGCCCTCGGGAATCCCCCGGATGTCTTCCGCCACGACGGCTGCTGCGCCTCTCTGAAGAGCGCTCTCAATGAAACGGTGACCATCTTCCCTGTAGCCGCGGAGGGCGACGAAGAGGTTCCCCGATGTCACTCCTCGGGAATGATAAGCCACTCCGCTGATCTCCAGTTCCTTGCCGCCATGAAGTTCATGGTCATCCAGCCCCGCAAGGATTTGCCCCAATTTCATGGATGATTCCCCGATCTTTGAGCCTTCAAGTCGGCGGTCTGAAACTCACCTTGACCTGCGTGGTCTTGTCCAGCGGAACGCCCGGCGCCGGATGCTGAGAGTAGGACAGCCCAGTCCCTTCCGGCACAATTTCAAGACCCAGGGACCTTCCTGTTTTGAGCACCTCCCGCATGTTCCGGCCTTTGAAATCAGGAAGAAGACCTGGACCTTCCTGGGTCACGACTACGCGGACGGTCCCCTTCTTGTCTTGATTCTCCTCCCTGTCCTCCTTGCGCACGAGTCTCATGTCCGGATTGATCTGAAACCGGTTCATGGTCCAGGCGCCCACTTCCCTGAACACCGGAGCGGCGGTCAATCCCCCGTACTTCTTTTTTTCCGGTTCATCCACCACCACCACCATGAGCATCCTGGGCTTTTCTGCCGGTGTAAACCCCACAAAAATCGCAATGTAGTTCTTGTCCGAGTATCGTCGCGTGGCCGGATCCACCTTCTGGGCCGTTCCTGTTTTTCCTGCCACCCGGTAACCGCTGATAGCCGCCGGAAAGCCGGTGCCCGTCTCTCCCACCGCATTTTCCAGGACCCTTGTTGACTGCCGTGCAGCCTCCGCAGAGAGAACCTTTCTCACCACGAGGGGCTCTGTTTTTTCCACCACTTTTCCGCCGGGCTCCCTGATCTCCTTTACCAGGTAAGGCCTCATGAGCTTTCCCCCGTTGGCTATCGCTGCCATGGCCATGGCCAGCTGGAGAGAATTCGCCGTCATCCCTTGACCGAAATAGGCAGTAGCCTTGTCGATTTCCTTGGCTTCCTCGATCGGCCGGACGAACCCTTCTATCTCTCCCGGGATTTCTATCCCTGTCTTTTCTCCAAAGCCGAACCGTTTCATATACTCGGTGAACCGCTTGTATCCGATCCTTTCCCCGATCTTGACAGCCCCGATATTGCTCGAATAGGTGATGATTTCATCGACCGTCAGGAAACCGTAACCCTTGCGGTCGTGGTCGCGTATCTTATTGCGGCCCATTTTGTACTCCCCCTTCTCACAGAAGAACCTGCTTTCAGGAGAAACGAGCCCCGAATCCAGAGCCGCAGCCAGGAGAAACGCCTTTACGGTGGAACCCGGTTCGTAGCTGTCCGTCACTGCACGGTTTCGCCAGTGGAACGGCTGATGTTCCCGGAATACATTGGGGTTGTACAGAGGGACAACAGCCATGGCGAGAATTTCGCCCGTCTCCGGGTCGACGACGATGCTGTGGCCGCTTTTGGCGCCGCTCCCCTCAACCGCTCGCCGGAGAGCCTGTTCCGTCGCGTACTGAATGTCCTTGTCAATGGTGAGCACGAGCTCTCTGATCTGCTGGTCCTCCGGATCCGGCCTGCTCATGGAAAAGGGTCTCCCCAGCGCATCCCGCATTTGCACAAAGTTGAGCTCAGGACCTTTGAGCAAGAAATCGAACTTTTTCTCAAGACCCTCCAGGCCCTGGCTGTCCTCCCCGGCAAAGCCCAGGACATGGCCGGCAATTTCCTTGCCAGGGTAGAACCGGCGAGCTTCCGTCGTGAATCCTACTCCCTCGATGCCCAGGGCCTTCACTTTCGCGACCTTGTCCGGAGGCGCCTTTCGCTCAAGCCAAACAAAGGGCTTCTCGCTCTCGAGCAATTTCAGGATCGTCTGGTCGCGGGTTCCCAGAGCCTTTGCAAGATCTCCGGCAGCTTGCCTTTTTTGTTTCACGTGCCTGGGGTGCGCGAAGACGGATTCCACTTCCACGGTCACGGCCAGCTCCCGTCCTTTGCGGTCGTAAATGGCGCCTCGCTTTGGCGGGAGCTTGACGACACCGCGGTATGCTGAAAGGGCAATGGACGTCAGCTTTTCTTTTTGCAGGACCTGGAGCTGATAGGCCCTGGCAAGAATAATCCCCAGAGAAACGATGAAAAAAGTCGTGACCAGGTAAATCCTGAACCTGATCCACCTTTTTTCCCTGACCTTCATGGCAACACAACGATCTGCTTGGGAGAAGGAGCCTTAAGCCCAAGAGAGCGAGACGCCTCTTCAAGGTATTGGGGGGATCTCATGGTGGCCAGCTCCAGTCTCAGCTTTTTGTTCAGATCCTTTAATCTGAGTTCCTCATGCTTAAGTCGGCTAAGATCGTAACCGATCTGGGTGCCTTCAAGATTGGACCACACATATCCGATGCCGCTTCCCATGAACAGAAAGAGAAAGAAAGTCGCAGCCAGGATCTGGCGGGGACTGAAATGAAATCGACCCCTCCTGGTTCTGGTGTTTCTCACCCGAATGCCTGTATCCGCATTCCTTCTTCTCTCGATTTCGGATGCTTTGATCACTCTGATCATGGTCTCAGATCCTTTCTGCTGTCCTCAGGATGGCGCTTCTTGCGCGAGGGTTGTCTCCCACCTCCTCATCGCTAGGTTTCATCCCCTTCTTGTGTACTCTCTTCATCACGGGAACGCTTCCGCAACGGCATTCAGGAATGCCCGGCGGGCAACGGCAACCGCCTTCCCACTCGATCATTGTCCGCTTGACCATCCGATCCTCAAGGGAATGGTAGGTCAGAACAACCAGTCTTCCCCCTTTCACAAGAAGGGGGGGGAGTTTTTCGAGGAAAGTCCCGAGGGTCTCAATCTCTCTGTTGACGGCAATTCTCAGGGCCTGGAATGTACGAGTTGCAGGGTGGATCGCCCCGGGTCGGTAGGGCCTTCGAACCACCGAAGAAACCAGGTTCGCCAGGCGCAGGGATGAATCAATGGGCGCCTTGGCCCGCTCCTTATCAATCATCCTGGAGACGGCCCCCGCTTGTCTCTCTTCCCCATAGGCCCGAAGGACTTTTTCGAGGTCTTTCGCCGATAGGCTGTTGACCAGTTCGCGGGCCGTAACCTTGTCGTCGAGGTCCATTCTCATATCTAGAGGTTCATCCCGGCTGAAGCTAAAGCCTCTTCCTGAGCCCTCGAGCTGATAGGTGGACATCCCGAGGTCCAGGAGCACCCCGTTCACTTTTTCAATTCCCAGATTCTTGAGCACTCCGTCCAATCGACCATAGCTTTCCTTGATCAGGTGCACGTTTCTCCCAAGGGAAGAGAGCCTTTCCCGAGAAATTCGAATCGCCTCTTCGTCTCTGTCCAAACCAATGAGTAGGCCCTGGGGCGAAATCCTTCTGCAAATGGCTTCGCTGTGCCCGCCGGTTCCGATTGTGCCGTCCACGTATGCACCATGGGGGGACGTGAACACCTTTTCCATGACCTCGGAAAGCATCACGGGCCGATGCAGCGTGGAACCTTTCGTCGATTTCAAAGGCCGAGTCCGGAGAGCGATTGGCTCACTTCCGGAAAACTGGTTTTGGCCTTCTCAAACTCTTCTTCCCACTTTTCTCTGTCCCATATTTCGAAGAGGTTGAGGCCACCCACAAGGACCACCTCTTTTTTCAGGCCCGAGATCTCCCGCAGGTCGGGAGGAATCGTGATTCTTCCCTGTTTGACCACGCATTCCTGGGCGCCGGAAATAAAATAGCGAAGGTAGGTGTGGACCTTTGAGTCCATCTTGGGCAATCTGGCGGCCTCTTCCTCGATCACCTTCCAATCGTCCCGGGCAAAGGCCCAAAGGCAATTGAAGTGGTTTGTCAAGACCAGGCATCCATCTCCTCTGGCCTTTACGACTTCTTTAAAGCGCGCCGGGATAGCGAGTCGCCCTTTCTCATCCAAAGTGTGTCTTGACCGGCCCCTGAACATTTCCATTGTCACCACTTTATGCCACTTCATAGCACTTTGTGACACTTTACTTCCCCTCCAGCCACCTTGTCAAGGGAAAATAGGGCCCCAGGATCAAATTCGGCCTCTTGTTCTAAGATGCTGCCTATGCTTTCAAATTGGGCGAAGGGAGGATTCAGGAGGAAAACTGAAGCAGGGCGTAAATCAGGGAAGAGATGTAAAAAAGAATGAAAAAAACGTTTAGCACCAGGCCGGAATAGGCATAGTCCTTGTCCCCCTTTTCTGCGATGAGAGGTAGGGAGCGGAAGGATGCGTAAAGCCCGGAAGCAAGAATGAGAGGAACGACGCCTAAAAAAACCGCCTTGGAAACCAAGGAAGTGTAATCCCTGCTACCGTAAAGCACATATGCAGAGGCTACGCCTGCTGCCACGAAGGGAAGCAGGAAACCCGCGATCGCGGGATGGTTGGTTTTTCTGAAGAGAGGCTTCATGTCTGCAAGCATAGGGATTCAACCTCAAAATCGCAAACAAAAATGAGTTGCATCGCCGGGATTCAGATCTTAATATAGATTTGCTATTCTATAAGGAGGAGGTCCAAACATGCCAGGCCTGATTATTTGGAAAAACCAGGAGATGGGCAGACTCAAGAAGGACATGGATCGTCTTCTCGCCAGGTTCATCCACGATTTTGCCGTCCCTTTCTTTGGCAGGCCCTTCAAGGAAGGCCCCTTTATCGATCTCTCCGAAACCAAGGATCGCCTTATTCTCCGCGCTGAAATCCCGGGGATGAGTGCCGAGGACCTGGACATTTCCATTTCCGGCGACATGCTTACCGTGAAAGGGGAGACCAGACAGGACTTCGTCACCGGAGAGGAAGACTACCGCTCCACAGAAAGGGAATACGGCTATTTTTCTCGCACGATTCAGCTCCCGTGCAAAGTGCAGATCCACGAAGTGAAAGCCACATACAAAGACGGCTTGCTGAGCATAGACATGCCCAAGTGCGAACCGGAGCCTTCTCGCGAAATCAAAATTAAAATAAGCTGACCGCTCTCGACCGGGACTTTTTACTCACTCTCGTTTTCCTATTCCCC
>JAWOJI010000046.1:0-11777 GCA_046481735.1 Desulfatiglandales bacterium
CCAAAATCAATGTTTGCCATCACTGCTCCTTTCTTTCACTTTCGTTCTCTTGCAAGCGCCACTGCGCCTGTTCTTGCAATTTCTTTGATGCCCAGCGGTTTCAGCAGCTTCAGGAAGGCATTGATCTTCCCTTGGTCTCCCGTCACCTCCAGGGTGTAAAACTCCGTCCCCACATCCACGACCCTTGATCGGAAAATATCCGCCATTCTAAGGATTTCGGCACGGTTCTCCGGTTTTGCCCGGACCTTCACCAACGCGGTTTCCCTCTGGACGTAGTCCGTGTCCGTAAAATCCATGACCTTGATCACATTGATCAATTTGTTGAGCTGTTTCTTGATCTGTTCCAGGATGCTCATGTCCCCTTCGGCCACCAGCGTGATCCTGGAAACCAGCGGGTCGGTCGTTTCGGAAACACAGAGGCTGTCGATGTTGAACCCCCGGCCGCTGAAAAAGCCGGCCACCCTTGAGAGCACTCCTGGCTGGTTGTCCACCAGCATGGAAAGAATATGCCGCCTTGATTCCTGATAATGGTTGTTGTTCATGGATATTCCCTTTTATCGACTGCTCACAATACATGATTGCGTGGGCGGTTGAAGCCGGCTCGCGAGATCACATTGGAAATTGCAGACGGCGCACGGTACAGGGTTCACGGAAAACTCGATTGAGGCATGAGGTGCCTTCGGCCGTGCACCGTCTGCCTTGTGTCTTGCGCAGTTACTTATACGAGTAACATCTCCGTAATCGGCTTCCCCGAAGGCACCATGGGATACACGCACTCCTCGCTTTCCACCACAAAGTCCATGATGACCGCCTTTGGACTCTCAAGCCCCTCCTTGAGGGTTCCTTCTACCTCCTCGGGCTTGGTCGCTCTCAAGCCCAGCGCGCCGTAGGCCTGAGCAAGCCTCACAAAATCGGGTGCTTCGATCATTTGCGTGCACGAATAGCAGCAATCGTAGAAGAGCTGCTGCCACTGGCGGACCATGCCGAGATAGCCGTTATTGAGAATGACCACCTTGACCGGCAGTTTGTACTGCATCAGGGTGCCCATTTCCTGGATGTTCATCTGAATGCTGCCGTCCCCGGCCACATCCACCACGAGTTTGTCAGGGCAGGCAATCTGGGCCCCGATTGCGGCGGGCAGCCCGAAGCCCATGCACCCCAATCCCCCGGAAGTGATGAAGTGATTGGGCTGGTCAAAATGATAGTACTGGGCGGCCCACATCTGGTTTTGCCCTACCTCCGTGGTGATGATGGCCTGGCCCTTGGTCATTTCCCAGAGCTTCTCCACCACGAACTGGGGTTTTATCGCTTCCTTTTGCTCATAGGCAAGGGGCTTTGTGGCTTTCCATTGCTCGATCCGATCCAGCCACGGCGCGCGGATTTCACTCAGGTCCCCTAGGTCTTCCTGGGCCAGAAGGGTGTTGAGTTTCTGGAGCGTGATTTTGCAGTCGCCCACAATCGGAACGGACACAGGGATGTTCTTGCGGATCGAGGTGGGATCGATATCGACGTGAATGATTTGCGCATGAGGGGCAAAGGCATCCACCTTTCCTGTGACCCGATCATCAAAACGGACTCCCACGGCAATCATCAAATCACATTCCGAAGAAGACATGTTGGCCCGGTAGGTGCCGTGCATGCCGATCATGCCGAGCCAAAGAGGATCACCTGCCGGAAAACCGCCCAGTCCCATGAGGGTCGAGGTTACGGGAGCCTGGATTCTCCTGGCCAGTGCCGTAAGTTCCCTGGAAGCCTTCGAGAGGATGACGCCTCCTCCTGTGAAAATGACAGGTTTTCTTGCCTCTTTGATCAGTTTGACCACTTTCGGCAACTGCTTCACGTTCGGCTCATAGGTGGGATTGTAGGACTTGAGTTGTACCGCTTTGGCGGGGGTGTATACGGTTGCGGCCTGCATCACGTCCTTGGGGATATCCACAAGCACCGGGCCGGGCCGGCCGGAGCGAGCGATGTAGAAGGCTTCTTTGACCATTCTCCCCAAGTCTTCAACGCACTTTACCAGGTAGTTGTGCTTGGTGCACGGCCTTGTTATCCCCACAATGTCCACTTCCTGAAAAGCGTCGTTGCCGATCAACTGGGTTGGGACCTGTCCGGTGAGAACCACCACGGGGATGGAATCCATGTAGGCCGATGCAATCCCGGACACGGTGTTGGTGGCGCCGGGCCCGGAGGTGACCAGACAAACCCCCACCTTCCCCGACGCCCTTGCGTACCCATCGGCCGCGTGAACGGCAGCCTGTTCATGGCGCGTCATGATGTGGCGAAGATTGGATTTGGCCAATTCGTCATAAATATCGATGACCGCACCGCCTGGGTATCCGAAAAGGGTGTCCACCCCTTCTTCCTGCAAAACGTCGATAATGATTTTCGCTCCCTTGGTTTTGATATCCATCACCCCTTTCATTTCTCTCTCACAGCGAGCCTCTTGCCTTGATATAGTTTACAAGTCCGTCCGCTTCTATAATTTCACGCATAAATGCAGGTATAGGTTTTGCAAAAATCGAGACGCTCTTGCCCGCGCCCCGGATTTCCCCTGTTTCAAGGTCCGCTGCTACCGTCTCACCCTCGGCGTAGATTTCAAACGCCTCCTCGCTTTCCAAAATGGGCAGCCCGATGTTGAACGCATTCCGATAAAAAATCCTGGCAAAGCTCTTTGCCGCCACGAGGCTGATCCCGGAGCCTTTGATGGCGAGAGGCGCATGTTCCCTGCTGGAGCCGCACCCGAAGTTCTTCCCCGCCACAATGACGTCTCCTTTTTGAACCTCCCTCGCAAAGTCAGGACGAAGATCCACAAAGCATTTTTTCGCCAACTCGTCCCTGTCCGACACGTTGAGAAATCTTGCCGGGATGATCACGTCCGTGTCAACATTGTCGCCGAATTTCCAAACCCTTCCTGTCACTCTCATTGCTTCACCCCACACCTGAATACGAATCCCGCTGCTATGGGCAGATCCAGCAAAAATCTCACAATTCTTCGGGGGACCCGATCTTGCCCAACACCGCCGACGCTGCCGCAATAGCATGGCTCGCCAAGTACACCTCGCTCTTTGGATGCCCCATGCGACCCAGAAAATTGCGGTTGCTGGTGGAAACCGCTCTTTCCCCTTCCGCCAGAATCCCCAGGTGCCCGCCAAGGCATGGGCCGCAGGAAGGCGGTCCCACCACGGCGCCTGCATCCAAAAAGGTCTCCACAAGTCCTTCCTGGATGGCTCTTTTATAGATCCCTTGGGAGCCTGGAAGCACGATCAGACGGATTCCTTTTGCAGCCCTTCGCCCTTTCAAAACAGCCGCCGCCACCCTCAGATCATCAAGGCGACCGTTGGTGCATGATCCGATGAACACCTGATCGAGCGGCACAACCCCCGCATCCGACACAGGCCGGACATTGTCGGGAGAGTGGGGGAAGGCCACCTGAGGTTCAATCTCATCCACCCGGATCGTGAGCACCTTTTCGTAAGCTGCATCCTCATCGCTTCTGAACATCAAGGGCTCTCTCTGGCTTGTTGCGGAGACATAGTTGACCGTAATGTCGTCAGGCTCCACGATCCCGTTCTTGGCCCCCCCTTCCACAGCCATGTTGGCGATGGTGAACCGGTGATCCATGGGCAGGTTTCGAATCGTCTCCCCGGAAAACTCAAGAGATCTGTAATTGGCTCCTTCCACGCCGATCAGCCCCAGGGTGAAAAGAATGAGGTCCTTTCCTCCCACCCAGGGCCGAAGTTTGCCTTCATACTTCACGCGGATTGTGGCCGGCACTCTGAGCCACGCCATGCCTGTCGCCATCACCGCTCCAAGATCCGTGCTCCCTACCCCGGTGGAAAAGGCGCCCAGGGCTCCGTAGGTGCAGGTGTGACTGTCCGCGCCCATCACGAGATCCCCAGGCACAACCAATCCCTTCTCAGGAAGGATGACGTGTTCGATGCCTCCATTCCCCAGTTCATAGAAATGCTCGATCCCTTGCTTCAGGGCGAAGTCTTTCATAAGCTTTGCCTGCTGCGCAGAAGCGATGTCTTTGTTGGGGACAAAATGGTCCGCCACAAGCGCGATTCTCTCCGGATCAAAAACGGCTTTTCGGCCGATTTCCTCGAACACGCGAATGGCCAGAGGCGCGGTAATGTCATTGGCGAGGGCCAGGTCTACCCTAGCTTTGATCAGATCCCCCGGTCTTACAGACTCTACGCCTGCATGAAAAGCCAGAATCTTTTCGGTTATAGTCATAGGATTAAACATGAGTCGACTTCCCTATTAAAAATTTTTCAATGTAAGCGTTTCGATTCCCCGTTTCATCTTCCCGTCCGCTCCCCCCTATTCTGTGTTCTGTCTTCTTTCTTCTGTATGATTCTTTCTTCACCCCTCACAACCCTCTCTCCTCCGCGGAGAGAGATGGGTTTTTCTTTAGATATTCCAGCCGATTCAGCCCATTGATGTAAGCTTTGGCGCTTGCGATGAAGATGTCAGGGTCCGCGCCTTTTCCCAGGGCCACAAATCCGTTTTCCTGAAGGCGCACAGTCACCTCTCCCTGTGCATCCGTGCCGCCGCTGATGGCGTTAATCGAGAACCGTAGGAGCCTGGACCTTGTCCCTGTCATCTTTGCAATCGTGTTGAACGTTGCGTCTATGGGGCCGACACCGAATCCTGCGCCCTGGGAATCCTGGCCTTCAATCTTGAGTTTCACCGTAGCTGTGGGCACCGCGACGGTCCCGCTCACCACGATCAGGTAATCGAGCTGATACCTATCCGGCACACGGAGAATTTCTTCGGCCACCAGCACCTCAATATCCTCGTCGAGGATCTCCTTTCTTTTATCCGCCAATTCCTTGAAGCGGGCGAAGACACGGTCCAGATCCTTTTCTGAAAGATCGTACCCGAGGGATGAAAGTTTCTGCCTGAAGGCATGCCTCCCCGAGTGTTTCCCTAGGACCAGGCGGTTTGTAGAAAGCCCCACAATTTCCGGTTCCATGATTTCATAGGTCATCCGGTTCTTGAGCACACCGTCCTGGTGAATTCCCGCCTCGTGGGCGAACGCATTGGCGCCCACAATCGCCTTGTTCGGCTGAACCACAATGCCCGTGATCATGCTCACCAGCCTGCTGGCCGGATGAATTTCCCGGGTGTTGATGTTGGTGGTCAAACCCAGATGTTCCTTTCGCGTGTAGAGCCCCATGACCACCTCTTCAAGAGAGGTATTGCCCGCCCTCTCCCCGATGCCGTTGATGGTGACTTCCACCTGGCGGGCGCCGTATTTCAGCCCGGCAAGGCTGTTGGCCGTGGCCAGCCCCAGATCGTTGTGGCAGTGAACGCTCAAGATAACCCGTTCCATGCCCGGGGTGTTCTCCCGCACGTAGGCTACGAGACGCCCGAATTCGTCGGGCATGGCATACCCCACAGTGTCCGGCAGATTCACCGTGGTCGCCCCTGCTTCAATAACCGCCCCAAAAACTTTGCAGAGGAAATCCGGATCACTCCTGGAGCCGTCTTCGGCTGAGAATTCCACATTTTCGGTCAGGCTTCTGGCATATTTCACGGCTTCCACGGCAGCCCGTAGAACCTGGTCGCGAGTCATTTTGAGCTTGTGTTCCAAATGGATGTCCGAGGTGGCAATGAAGGTATGAATGCGAGGATGGGCTGCGTCCTTGACAGACCCCCACGCTTTGTCGATGTCTTCCTTTGAGGCCCGGGCAAGAGCGGCTATCTGGCTCTTCCGAATTCTGCCTGCAACCGCTTTGACGGCCTCAAAGTCCCCGGGCGAAGCTGCCGGAAATCCCGCTTCGATTACGTCTACGCCTAGCTTTTCAAGCTGAATCGCCAGGCGCATTTTTTCAGCAGTGTTCATGCTGGCCCCGGGCGACTGCTCGCCGTCTCTTAAGGTCGTATCAAAAATCATGACTCTATCTGTCATGGAATAACCTCCTGTTTCCCGTTCAACACCTTGGAAAGTTTATACTGCACGCTGTCCACCAGGGCTTGCCAACTCGCTTCAATCACGTTCTCGGACACCCCGATGGTGGACCATATCTCCCGGGCGTCCCTTGATTCGATCTGCACCCGAACCCTGGCAGCCGTTCCGTCGCTCCCGTCAATGACCCGGACCTTGAAGTCTACCAACTTCATTTCATCCACCTGGGGGAAAAACTTGTGGAGAGCTTTTCGAAGGGCGTTGTCCAGGGCATTGACCGGACCGTCTCCCTCCGCCGCTGTGATCTCGTAATCGTCCGCCACGGAGATCTTGATGGTGGCATGGGAAGAACTCGGACCTGAGCGGTTTTTTTCGATTGTCACTCTCAAGGATTCCAGGTTGAAGGGATCTTCAAACTGGCCTGTCACTTTCTTCATGAGGAGTTCCAGGGATCCTTCGGCCGCGTCGAACTGGTAGCCCTGGTCCTCCAGCCGCTTGATCTCCTGCACGATCTTGTCGCTGCCCCAGCCGTTGCCGCCCACCTTGACTCCCAGTTCCCTGGCTTTGTACTCAATATTGCTCTTGCCCGACAGGTCCGAGACCAGAACCCTCCTGCGGTTGCCTACTGTTTCCGGGCCAATGTGCTCATACGCCGCCGGGTTTTTGAGGATGGCGCTCACGTGAACGCCCCCCTTGTGGGCAAAGGCGCTCTTGCCCACAAAAGGCCGATGGTTGATGGGCGGCATGTTGGCCACCTCGCTCACAAAGCGGGAAAGCTCCGTGAGCCTTCCGAGTTTTTCTTCAGGGATGCATGGGTGTCCCATCTTCACCTGGAGGGCGCCGATCACACCGGTCAGGTCCGTGTTGCCGCATCGCTCCCCATACCCGTTTACTGTTCCCTGCACCATGACGGCGCCGCCACGGACCGCCTCCAGGGAATTGGCAAGGGCCAGGCCGCAATCGTTGTGTGCATGAATTCCTAAAGCCGCCGCGATGAGGGGAGAGACCTTCTCCATGATCCTTTGAATCTCATGGGGCAGGGTGCCGCCGTTGGTATCGCAAAGGACAACGAAGTCCGCACCGCCATTCACGGCGGCTTGCACCGTCCTCATGGCATAGTCGGGGTTTTTCTTATATCCGTCAAAGAAATGCTCTGCATCGTAAATGACCCGGCGATCGCGGTTTTTCAGAAAGGAGACGCTCTCCTCGATCATGGCCAGGTTTTCGCCTAGGTCAATGCCAAGGATCTCTGAAACATGAAGGTCCCAGCTCTTCCCGAAAATCGTCACGGTCTGTGTCTCGGTTTGGAGAAGGGCCTGGATGTTTCCGTCGCCTTCAGGGCGGGTCCGGGGCCGGCATGTGCTTCCGAATGCGGTGAGGCAAGCGTTCTTGAGCGGGTTGCTCCGAGCCATTTCGAAGAACCGCGCATCCTTCGGGTTTGAGCCGGGCCATCCCCCTTCCACGTACTGGACCCCGAATTCGTCTAGCTTGCGAGCAATGCGGAGCTTGTCCTCCGCTGAGAAGTTTACCTGCTCGCCCTGGGTTCCATCCCGCAGGGTGGTGTCATAAAGTAGGATTTGCTTTGCCATGGAATTTCTCCGTGTCCAAAGAAAGCGATCTGCAGCGAGTCGCTGTTCAAGACGGCACAGTAAAAAGCGCCAAATGCAAGGCGCGCGACTCTTGAGGAATGAGGCGTACACCGAAGTACGCCGCAGTGACGAAAGATGAAGCGCAACGCCGCAGATGGACTTTTTACGAAGCCGTCAAAAAAAAGAACCGTTATCAGGTCAGGCCTGATAACGGTTCTTTGTGGATCTCAGTGCTGCTACGTCATTACCAGGCCGTGGCGTCGAAGGTCAATGACCTCGACAAGGAGGAGCAGTAGGGAAAGGACAACCCCTACTGCGCTGATAATGACGATGATGCTATTCCACGAATGGACCATGTTGCTGAAAACGCCCTTTTTCTAAACAATAGAACCGAAAGCTAAAAGCTTTCTCCAACCCTGTCAAGCTTTTTTTTCATGCTCGCCTGATTTTCCTGGCAAGACTTTCCAATGCTTCCTGGCCCGCATGGGCCGAGATTACCCCTCAAAAATCTCCAATCCTTTGACCGTTCCCCCGCCAAACCTCTCCATGGTTTCAGCCGCAACGGCCAACCCTTGCCGGATATGCATTGCGTCGATTCCGGGCACGGCATATGCGTAAAGCAGAACGTTTCTCGAATCTTCTTTCACCCTGGTCTTTTCATCCGCCCCCTGGCACAGGACGCAGATGATATCCCTTTCGTCCCGAAATACGATCTCTCCCTCCTTTGTGGTGAAAAGGCGCTCTCCCATGCCGTAGCAGTTCTCTGCTTCCTTTGCCACATCCAGGAGCATCCTGCCTTGGATCCGGTCATGATCCGTGACAGCCACCAGAATTCCCGCACACATCTCCGCCATGAAGTGGGCATCCACCAAAAGGTTGTAGTTGGGAAACCCGCTGTGCACGGTTCTCTTCAGGTGTTTGGGCAGGGGGCATTCGAAACCGAATTGCCGGAAAAACCGGTCGTACGCTTCAATGCGTTCGGTGATCGCGGCAAGGGTTTCCCTCTTCCGCATTTTTCGCAGGAGCTTTCTCCTGTATTGATCATACCCCTGCTGGTCGGCGACAGGCTTGCACCCCGTGACGAGCGTCAACCCGAAGGCCACTCCCGGATACCTGGCATGATAGGCCGGAGAAATCGAAAAGTCTAGCCAAGAACCCAAGGGCCCACCTCCACTTCAGGCATGTTTTCTTGTATCGAGGCCGTCTCGCTTTTCCCGCATTTTTTCCTGCCAAAGTTCCTCGTCCTCGGCGTGCAGGGGGTCATCGCTCATCCTCGACAAAGGGTCTTGGAATGCGGTGGTCGCTTCTGTTCTTGATTGCCTTGTATCTGAAGCAACCTACGACGTGATCGTTGACCATGCCGACTGCTTGCATGAAAGCATAACAAATCGTTGCCCCAATGAACTTGAACCCTCTCTTTTGCAAATCTTTGCCCATGGCTTCAGACTCAGAAGAGCTTGATGGGATATCCGTCGTCTTTGTCCAAGAATTCTGTATCGGTCTGCCATGAACGAATCGCCAACTGTAACGGTCAAAACTTCCAAATTCTCTCTGCACCTCCAGGAACGCTCGAGCATTTGAGACAGCCGCGTTGATTTTCAGCGTGTTTCTTATGATCTCGGGATTAGCGAGCAGCCGGGAAACGTCAGCCTCAGAGTATCGGGAGATTTTCCGGGCATCGAAATTGTCAAACGCTTTTCTATACCCGTTTCGTTTTCTAAGAATGGTGGACCAGCTCAGCCCTGCCTGCGCGCCTTCCAAAACAAGAAACTCGAACAAACCTCTGTCATCATGAATTGGTATGCCCCATTCGTTATCATGATAGGCCCGCTCCAACTCGTTCTTTTCGGCCCATTCACAACGTTTCATGGGTGATCCTCACTGAATTCGGTCAGGGGAATAGAAACTGCATTCCGCGAAATGCCCCAAGATCTCTGATGCCTTTCACCAGTCCGCCCCGAAAAGAATTCAGACGGACATACCATATTATCTTTCAATTGCGGCTATCTTCCTCGCATGGGACGGCTTTGTAAAGGTGATTTATCGATATTTCTTTTACCTGCCCCGAGGAAATGCTATGTTTTGTCCCTGTTTTTTGACACCGTCCCAGACATGACGCGGTTTTGCAGGAAGTGGGAAATACCTTGAAAACCGGAGTCCTGGGAATTTTTTGAAAGGAGAATATGTCATTGACCTTGGGAGAAAAAATTGCGTTTAAGGACGGGGGCCTGGTTGTTCCGGATCGGCCTATCATCCCTTACATCGAGGGCGACGGCACGGGACCCGACATCTGGCGGGCAGCGGTGCAGGTATTTGACCGGGCCGTTGAGTCATGCTGGAAGGGAAGGCGGCGAATCGTTTGGAAAGAACTCCTTGCAGGGGAGAAAGCTTACAACCGGACAGGGGGATGGCTGCCCCAGGAAACGATCGAGGCTTTTCGTGAATATAGAGTGGGCATCAAGGGACCGCTCACCACGCCGGTGGGGGAAGGGTTTCGAAGTCTCAATGTGGCTTTGAGAATGATTCTTGACCTTTATGCGTGCGTCCGGCCGGTTCGCCATTTTCCCGGCGTCCCGAGCCCAGTTAAGGAACCCCAAAAAGTGAACATGGTCATTTTCCGCGAAAACACGGAAGACGTGTATGCCGGGCTTGAACTGGAGGAAGGCAAGGAAGAAACCCGGGACTTTTTGGATTACCTCTTGAGAACTTACAACTGGAAGATCCGTCCGGACTCCGGCATCGGGATCAAGCCGATCAGCAGGTCGGGCAGCCGGAGGCTCATCCGGGCAGCCATCGAATATGCACTCTCCCATGGCCGCCGCAGCGTCACTCTGGTTCACAAGGGCAACATCCAGAAATTCACGGAAGGCGCCTTTCGAAAGTGGGGGTATGAGTTGGCCGCTGAGGCTTATGCCGGTCGTGTGGCGACCTGGGAGGAGACCGGCGGACAACCGCAGGAAGGCAAAGTCTTGATCAAGGACAACATTGCCGACATTTTTTTCCAGCAAACCCTGACCCGTCCGGAAGACTTTGACGTGATAGCCACCATGAACCTTAACGGCGACTACATTTCAGATGCCGTTGCCGCACAAGTCGGGGGCATCGGCATGGCCCCGGGCGGAAACATCAACTATGAATCAGGCTACGCACTATTCGAAGCCACCCACGGCACGGCGCCGAAGTATGCGAACCAGGACAAGGTGAATCCGGGGTCACTCATCCTGAGCGGAGTCATGATGTTCGAGCACATGGGCTGGGCCGACGCGGGAAACCGCATTGTTGCCGGTCTTGAGCGAACCTTTGCCTCAAGAAAAGTCACCTATGACCTGGCAAGATTGATGGAGGGTGCAGAAGAGGTTTCCTGCTCCCGTTTCGCACAGCTCGTGTGCGATAATATGGAGGATGAAAGACAGGGGTCACGATGACTTACCTTGTTTTTGTCTCTTTTGTCTGGGCCTTTTCCTTTCCCTTGATCAAGGGGCACCTCACGGGCTTTGACCCAAATCTTGTTTCCTTCACACGGATGCTCCTCTCTCTCGTCGTGTTTCTCCCCTTCCTGCGGCTTCAAAATGTGAACACCCCCATGGGAGTCAAGCTGGCCGTGACGGGCGCCGTCCAGTTCGGCCTCATGTATATTGCCTACATCACCTCCTTCCAATTTCTCCCGGCTCACACGATCGTCCTGCTCACAACAACCACCCCCCTTTTCGTCACCCTGTTCAATGACCTGTCCTCCCGCAAGTTCAACGCCCTCTTTTTTGTGGCCGCCTCCATGGCCTTTTTGGGAGGGGCCGTCATCAAGTACCCGGATCAGCCGCTCCGCGCAAGCCTCATGGGGATCGTGCTGGTGCAGATGTCGAACATCGCTTTTGCCTTCGGCCAGATCTATTACAAAAGGCTCTCAGCAACGGACCCTTCATGGAACGACCGCTCCGTGTTCGGCTTGCTGTATCTCGGGGCGGTCATCATCACAGCACTCTTTTCCATGTTCACGACCTCCTTCTCCCGGCTCCAACTCACAGCTTCGCAAGGTCTTGTTCTGGTTTACCTCGGCATCATCGCCTCAGGGGTCTGTTTCTTCCTATGGAACAAGGGCGCCAGATTCGTGAACGAGGGAATGCTCGCAATTATGAACAACCTCAAGATCCCCCTGGGGATCATCGTTTCCCTGATTCTACTCGGGGAAAGCACCGACTATCTGAGGCTTGTCATCGGATTCGGTCTCATGGTGGGCGCCGCCTACCTTTGCGAAAAACCGGGGGCCGTGCCTGCGA
>JAWOJI010000051.1:0-4665 GCA_046481735.1 Desulfatiglandales bacterium
GGTGGGGCATTTTTGCGATTACCTGGAGTGCCGCCATCGTCACCTTTTTCTATGCGAGGACAAGGGTGAAGCAAAAAAAAACCCTGCAGGCTCAACCCGCAGGGCATCTGGACTGAGAGGGGCTGGGCCTATTTCTTTTTCTTGGTTTTTTCCGCTTCGTACTTGAAGGAGAGGTTCACTCTGGCCCGATAGAACTTGACCTTGCCCCCTTCAATCGTCATGTCGAGGCGCGTCACTTCAGCGACCCTGAGGTCTCTCAGTGTCCCGCCTGCGGTTTCGACCGCTCGTTTTGCCGCATCTTCCCAGGACACGTCGCTGGTTCCCACAAGCTGCACGATGTTGTACGTACTTGTCGTCATCTCCCCCCTCCTTGTAAAGAAAGTTTTAGGAATCCGCTTTCGCATAGCACCATATCGCGAACGATCGGCCCTGTCAAGCGCTGACCACCAGGAAAGAATCATCTTGACGGAAGGGTGCACAGCTCTTGGCGCACGGTTCGGGAACTGCTTATTTTTATGTTGGCCGTGTGCTCTGCACCTTGTGTCTTACGCCGTCTAGGGGCCTTGCATCCGGGGTCTTGGTGGCGATCAGGGCTCGTAGCGAATGCCTTGACTTGATCTAACAAACAAGAATCAAGCGGTGCATATGGGTCGGGAGTGCAACGGTCTCCTTGTTTCGGTTCACGCTCATTATGAAGCCCCGAAGGGGCGCTCTATGAAATCTGTTTTTGCAGATTTCATGTAAAGAACTTTTCCGGGGGTCTTCGCTCCGGGACGTAGGCATGGGGAATCTTGCCTTCATTCCATTCCCGAGAAACATAGAGGTTGCAGTAACAACTGCCGAATTCTTCGACATCGGGCGCCCTGTAAAGGCAAGGGCATATGATGTCCTTGTCCTTTTCCCGATCGCCGGAAGCCAATCTGCAGGGGCAGCACATGTACCCGTAGCGGCTCTTGTTTTCCAGCAGGCCCGAAAGCAGATCAAAGACCCTTTCTTTGTCCTTGCTGAAATAGAACCCCTTCGGTTCCTGCAACTTCCTCAGCATTTCGTAAAGCCTCTCAATTTCGTTCATAGCCCGAGCGCCTCCCGGATTTCATTTTCCTTATAGCCTACAATGACTTTTTCACCGATGATGATCGTAGGGAAAGAACAACGGGGGTTCAGTTTTCTCACATCCTCGAGAATGGCCGCCCTTTCATCCCCTTCGAGCAGGTCCACATCCGTGAAGGCATACTGCACGGAACACTCGTCAAACAGTTTTTTCGTGGCTTTGCAGTGCCCGCAAGTGCTCAATGAGTACATTTTTACATCATTTGCCATTTTCATTCTCCTTTCGTTATGAGAAAGCCGCATCCACCAGCCGCCCGAGGGCCGCGATGTGCGCTTTTTCTTCCTCTCCAATTTCCAGCAGAATTTTTTTGCTCGCCTCCTCTTTTGCGTTTTGAGCGTAGCGCATGTAAAGATCAAAAGCCTGCGCCTCCACCATCATGGCCAAACTTAGAACCTGGGTCGGAGTAGCCAGCATGGAACGGTGCTGTTCGAAAAACTCCTCGGTTGTAAATCCTCCTTCCATCACGGCCGGGACAACCCGTTCCTCGAATTGCTTCCTGTTTGTTGACGGATCCAAGGCGAGATGAAGCCGGTAAAGCTTCTCCTGGTGTTTCTCCTCGATTCCGGCCAGCTTGAGCAGGACGTCACGGGTCTCTGCTTCCTTGCTTTCGCGGCCGACCGAGCGGTAAAACTCTGCAAGCCCCTGCTCCATTCCGTAAGCTAGCGCCACCACGTCTTTGGTCGATTCCTTGCCTGTAAGATAAGCCATACCCATTTCAGCCGGTCCGCTTGCCTTGCCTCCTTGCCAGGCTGCAATGCCCCCTCTGAGGTTGAACACCTGCTGAAATCCTCGACCTGAAAGATACTGGGCCGCGGCGCGGCTTCGCCCCCCGATGGCGCAATATGCAATGAGGGGTTTTTCAGGATCCAGTTCGGAGACTCGAGCCGGAAGTTCGGGAAGCGGGATAAGCCTGGCGCCGGGAATCCTTTCCTGTTCATACTCGCCGGGCTGCCTTACGTCGAGAAGGGTGTATGTTCCCTCCTGGTGGGTCCTGACGTACGACCTGGCCTCATCGGCATCAATGCTTTTGGCAGGTGTGAAAAAGAGCTTCCATTTCATGGGTTCACGATCCTTATTTCGGAGGAGGTTAACACAATTGGACAAAAGGGTAATCACTTTTCTTCCTGTCACAACCCCTTAGCTTCTCTTGTCAAGCCCGCCATCAGCGATTATGATGGAAGGGTGTTTTCTTAAGGAGGGTTCGGACTGTGGAAAAAGCCTTGATCGAGGGTGTTGAGCTTTACCTGGCTCAACCGGATGACGTGCCCATGGTGTGGGTTGGGCAGCAGGAACTCCTCAGCCAGGTGCTGGCAGCGTGGCTGGTGGTGGGAGACGACGACCAGCCCCTTTGTCCTCGTCTTGTCGGCAAACCCGGAGTGGGGAAGACCACCCTTGCATACCACGCGGGCCGAATGCTGAAAAAGAAGGTCTATCTTTTTCAGGCCACCATGGACACGAGACCCGAAGACCTCATCGTAACGCCGGTCATTGCCGAGGGCGGGAAGATTCATTACATGGCGAGTCCAGTGGTCACAGCCATGATCAAGGGCGGAATCGCCGTGATCGACGAGGGTAACCGGATGAGTGAAAAAAGCTGGGCGTCTCTTGCGCCGCTCATGGACAACCGCCGGTATGTGGAGTCGATCGTTGCCGGAATCAAGATCAAGGCTCATCCCGACTTCAGGCTTTGCACTACCATGAACGATGATGCGAGCACGTTTGAACTTCCCGAATACATTCATTCCAGGCTCCAGCCGCAGATTTTCATCGATTTCCCGGAAAGGGACGAAGAATTGATGATCCTGAAGGCGAACCTGCCTTTTGCAAAAGAAGAGATCCTGGAGTACGTGGTGAACTTTTTGCAGACCGCACATGAGAGGGAGGAACGATACTCGGTAAGAGACGGGATCAACATCGCCCGCTACGCTCTGAAGCGGCTCGTTGGGAGCGGAGAACGCCTAACCCTAAAGCGGACAAATGAGAGAATCATGGAATTCATGAAAGAAGCGGCAACCATGATTCTTGACGCCCATGCGGCGCGTTATTTCAGCGAGTCGCTGGAGGCCGGGGACGATGAAGGATCGGATTGAATGGGAAAATATCCGCATTGTACCGGTGCTCCACAACAGAATGGAGTTCGCTCTCGAGGTTCGGCGACAGTTTCATGAGTTCAAGCCGGCCCACATTGCCGTGGAGTACCCCGGCACGCTGGGTGACCTGATCTTGAGGGGGGTGCGGAGACTGCCCCTCCTTTCTGCAGTGCACTACCGGGAAGGCGACGGGACTCTCATGTATCTGCTCATCGAGCCTACGGACGGCCAGGTCGAAGCCGTGAGGCTTGCGTTTGAACGGGCCCTTCCTGTTCATTTCATCGATCGCGACACGGAAGGATACCCTCAGGATCGCTCCCCCATGCCCGACCCTTATGCTGTTGCGAAGCTAGGGCACTATGTCTACTGTCAAGCGTACCTTAGAACCAAAAAAGACCGCCCCGTCTCCAAAGACGATGAGCTCAGAGAAAGAAGCATGGCCTATCACCTCAGGAAGCTGAACGATGCGGGTGAAAAGGTCCTTTTCGTCTGCGGCCTTTACCATCTGCCCGGAGTTCTGAAGATGCTGGACCTTCCCCAGACCGAGGTTATCGGCCGGCGGTATCGCGAAGGAGCGGGTCTGGCTCACCTCCACCCCGACTCGAGCAGGGAGGTAATGACGGAAATGCCTTTTCTGACTGCAACCTATGAGAGATTCAGGTCCGAGAGGTCCGGAAAGGGGGAAGTGCCGGATCGTCTCAAGGTGCAAAACGAGATCATCGCTCTGTCCCGGTGCAGCCACTGGAAGAACAGCAAGGAAGATCTGACTCGAAGCCAGGTGCAGGTGCTTAACAGGTTTGCCCGCAACTATGCTCTCATCACCGGCGCCCTGGTTCCGAGCTTCTACCAACTCGTCGTTGCCGCCCGGGGAGCGGCCGATGACAACTTCGCCTATGAGCTTTGGGACAAGGGGAGTGAGTACCCATGGCAGACGGAAACTTCCGAGCTTCCCGTGATCCGTTTGAGCGGGGAAGATCTTTTTCTGGACCAGAAGAGGATCAGGTTCCACCGCAGGCTCAAGACCTTCAGACGGCGCCTCGTGCCTGTGCCGGTGAAAAAGAAGATCCGGGAGAAAGTACCCGGCGAGTGGAAGAAGAGCTTTGACCGCTTTACCATCTGCTCTTACCCCCCGGAGGACGTGGTCATCGAGGGGTACGGCAAATCCCTTCAGGAAAAGGCCCTCAAGATCAAAACAGAGGAGAACGCCAGGATCTTTCCGTTTGTCAGTTCCATGATGGAGGGGATTGATATTCGGGAGACGGTCCGCAACCGGAGCAATGGTGAAATCTATGTGAGGGAATCAAGACCCTTCCGAGGGAAGGTAGGCTCAGTGGTTGTCATTTTCGACCCGGACCTGGAAAAGGGCCGGGAGATGTTCCCCTGGAAGGTGACCTGGCTCGGCGAGCACGAACAGGAATCGGACATGGCCTTTTACAGCACGCCCGCAGGGGAAGTCATGGAAGG
>JAWOJI010000126.1:0-4670 GCA_046481735.1 Desulfatiglandales bacterium
TGTGGGGATGATTCGATCCAAGAAAATCATCGCGATCAACACCGACCCAGGCTGCAACATGTTCAAAGTTTCGGATTACGGGGTCGTTGGGGACTACAGGGAAATCATACCGAACTTGATAAAGAAGTTGGAGGGTTGATCATGAAAGAACCCAAAATTATCGTCCTTGCAAAACAGATCCCCGATCCGGAAGCTCCGTTCTCAAACGTCACGGTGGATGTTGAGAAGAAAGAGGTCATCGTGGATGCGCCGGATGTCATCAGCCCTTATGATGAAAACGCTTTGGAAGCGGCCATCAGGATAAAGGAGGAGCTTGGGGGAAAGATTACGGTGCTCAGCATGGCCAGGAAGGTCTCGGACACGGTTCTGCGAAAAACTCTGGCAGCAGGAGCGGACGCCCTGATACTTCTGGAAGATCCCGCCTTCGAAGGGCTCCAGAGCCGCTCCATCGCTTACGTCCTTTCCAACGCCGTCAAGAAAATCGGCGATTACGATCTTATCCTCACGGGAAGACAGGCGGGAGACTGGGATTCCGGGCAGGTGGGCTTGATCCTCGCCGAACTGCTGGGACTCCCAGCAGTGAGCTTGGCCCGTTCTGTGAAGGTGACGGATGGCCGTGTGCTTGTGGAGAGGACCGTTCCAATAGGCTATGAAGTCGTAGAGGCTGGGTTGCCTGCCGTGGTGACTGTAAGCAACGAAGTGGGAGAGCTCAGATATGTGGCAAGAACAAAAATGATGGCGCTTCTCAGGAGGCCGATGGTCATCCCCAAATGGGGTGTCAAGGAGTTGGGCCTTGACGGAGAAATGCTCAAGATGGTGCAACTGCTGGAGCTGTCGCCGCCGGCCGACATGAGAAGGGAATGTGTGTTCATAGAAGGAGCAACGCCTGAAGACACGGCGGGCGAGCTGGCTTCAGTCTTTAGGGAGCTCAGATGAGTGAGGCGATGAACTTTGATTCCTATTCAAAAATTCAACTGAGGAGGGTACAAAATGGCTGACAAGGTTTACGACGCGGTAATTATCGGAGGAGGGCATCACGGGACGATCATTGCCCCTTATCTGGCCAAGGCAGGAATGAAGGTGGGCGTTTTTGAGCGTCTTGACCATCTGGGCGGAGGAGCTGTCACCGAAGATCTGCCGTCCCCCGGATTCCGGGGCAACTTCTGCGCCCATTTCACGCGCTTTTACGGCCACCCGGCCTACAAAGAGTTCAACCTGCGGGACGAAGGCCTGGAGTACACCTTTCCGGATACGAATGAAGCGATCATCTTTGATGACGAGTCCAGCTACGTGGCCTATGCAGCCTTTACCGTGGCCGACCCCAAGACGGGTGAGACGAAGTTCAATGAGGCCAACGTCAGAAAGACCTATGACCAGATCATGAGATTTTCCAAGACGGATGCGCAAACCTATCTTGATCTGACCGAAAAATATCGAGACAAGTGGCGCACCCCTTACGGCAAGTACCGCTATTCTCCTCCCACGCCCTGGGGAGTGCCCGACCCGCTGGAGCAGCTTTTCGATGATCCAAAAAGTGGATTGGAACTGCCCATGCAGTTCATGACCTGCAAGCAAATCGCCCGCTACTTCTTTGAAAGTGACGAGCTGAGGATATTGACCGAGCGAGGATTCTGCACATCCTGGGGTTGTTTCCCCGATGACGTCCCCGGTATTTACATCGCGATTTCCACGATCCATTTAACCTTGGGCTGGGAAACAGCCGCCATTGCAAAGGGTGGAACCCAGGCCATTACCGATGCGCTGGTTTCGGCGGGGAAGAAACTGGGTGCAGAGTACCACATCAACTCGGAAGTGCAGAAAATCCTTATGGAAAACGGCAAGGCCACCGGAGTCAAGCTGATGGACGGCACGGAGGTTGAAGCGAAACAATTGGTGGTTTCGGACAATGCCTCCCCTCAGCTCTTTCTGCGGTTGATCGGAGAAGATCGGATTACCGAAAATATGAAACGCAAAGCCCGTGTTTACCAATTCGATCGGGGCCAGCTTTTCTGGGGCACCGTGGGAGTCCATGAACTCCCCCAATACAAAGCCGCAAAATCGAACCCCGACGTGAACGCAACGCCGCGCACCTATTTTGCGCCCAAGGATCTTGGGTTCTTTGAAGACAAGTACCAGCACGAGATCTTTCTTGGAGGCATGCCTTCCAAGATGTTCATCCTGACGGCGCCGGACAGCATTTGGGACCGAAGCAGGGTTCCCGAAGGGAAGCATTCTTTGCATGTCGAAGAGTTCACCTGTCCTGCCAGGCTGTTTTCCAGGCGGGAATGGAAACAAATGACCGAGGAGTGGGTCGACGTGCTTTTCGATCTGTGGGCAGAGTATGCGCCGAACATGACAAAAGACAACCTCATTGTGCACAGGATCACCAATCCGGCCGACATCCAGGATACCCATCTGGACATGAAGGAAGGGGGCTGGTGCGAGGGGAACTGCAGCGGCGTTCAGAACGGGCGCTTCAGGGGCATTCCCGGTGGGTACAGGACCTTTGTCAAGAATCTCTACCAGTGCTCATCCGGCGTCTATGGCGGCCCCGGCATCGGACGGGGATCGAGCTACAACTGTTATAAAGTCATCGCGGAAGACCTCGGGCTGCCCACGCCGAAGTATTAATGCAACGCAAGTTTTGTTTTGACTTGTCATTGCGAGCCCGGAGAGCCTATCCCCGAAGGTAGTAGTCGGGGAGCGGGGCAATCTCGATTTTGCTGAGATTGCTTCGTCCCCGGACCAAGTCCGGGGTCCTCGCAATGACGAGTTGCTTATCCTATGTGATCTTTCTCCTGCTCCCGTGGGGGGCTATTCACTCCCACGACCCTTCCAGCCTTACGACGAACTGCCCCTCAGGCGTCTGCGCCTCTTGTGAGACAGGCCGGCACTTGGCTTTGAGGAGGAAGAGGACCGGCTTTCCTTTTCCGTATCCTTTGAAAACTTCGAAGTTGCCCGTACCCTTCGAAATCACCAGGCCGCTTCGTTCAAAAAGCCGGGCAAGTTCTCCGTCGGCCTCGTCGGGGACAAAAATGCCTCCCCTCACGGCGTGCACGGCATCAGCAATGTGCTCAAGGCCGAAATAGCGCGCATCTTCCAAAGTGGCATCATCGAAAAACGGGCCTTCCTTGACCGCCAGGGTCACTTTCGCGCCCATCTCCTTGAGAAGAGAAATGACGAGGGAATCGAACCCGATCTCCCCGGCGTTGTCCGCCACATAGAAGACGTTTCGAGCCTTTGAAACGGCGTCGTAAATGTCTCCTGCGGGCACGGGGAGGGGAGCTTTGCCCTCGATGATGTCTTCCACCAGGGAAAACTCAAAAGGGGCCGAGGGCACCCCGATAGGGGCGACATTGCTCACGGCCGCGAGCCCGCAGGCTTTCACAAAGCGCAGTTCGGGACTGTCGCTGTCCTCGATAAAGGTCTTCGCTTTTCCCAACAGTCGTTCCGCGGCTTCGTTGCTCTTGCGCTTCAAGGGTCCATAGAACCCGGAAGAGGCGAGAAGAGACTTATGCACGGCCGCCACACTCCTGTTGCACAGGATGCCCATATTCATGGACGGTTCCGCTTCGGCTGCAAAAACGGCCGCAAGCTCTTTCAGGATCGCGAACTGCTTCTCCTCGCTCAGGGTGTTGCCCACCCGTTCGTAGACCCATTTCATCATGCACAGCCCGCATTCCGGATGTGGTTTCATTGGAAGCCTCCTCAGATTCTTTGGCGGAAATGCTTTGATGGCATGCAAAAAACCTTTACCATTTTTTAAATGGAAGAGCTCTTCTTTTCTGCCTTCTTGGCGATCCGGGCGTTACTTTCCTGTTGACAAGCAGACTAAGCAAGCTGCAAGTATTACGAGATGATGAATGTGCTGAAAGGCCTTGTTCCATGCTGCTCAAACCCGATTGCATCCCTTGTGTGTTGAACATGTCCATCTCGGTGTTGAGGCGGCTGCCTCTTGATGAGGACACGGTCAAAAAGCTTTATACCGAAATTCTGGAAATTCCTTCCTTGCAAGGCCGTTCCTGGAACACCACGAGTGTGCATGTCATCGAAGAGGTGATGAAGAAGATCCACCGGACCCTCAACGATAGGGACCCCTTTGCCTCTGAAAAGGATCGCCAGAACAGGGTCGTGGAAGCTCTTTACCCCCAGCTCAAGTCATGGGTGGAAAGCTCCACGAACCCACTTTACACCGCCGCAAAGCTGGCCATTCTGGGAAACGCCATCGATTTCATGGTGCCTCAAAATACACTGGACATCGAAAAATCCATCAAGGAGAAGCTTGACTTTCCGGTGGATCAGAAGGAATTCGAGAAATTCGAGTGTCACCTCCGGCGGAGCAAGCGCGTTTTGTATTTTGCAGACAATTGCGGTGAAATCGTGTTCGACAGGCTTTTCATGGAAACGGTGAAGAAGCTTCTGGACATCCAATTCGTTCTGGTGGTCAAGAGCGTGCCGGCCATGAATGATGTGACGTGGAAGGAAGCGCATGACGTGGGCATGGACGGGCTTGCCACGGTGATCGAAAACGGAATCCAGGGGCCCGTGCCGGGAACCATCCTCGCGCGGTGTTCCGACACGGTGAAAGAATGGATGGGCAAAGCGGACCTCTTCATCTCCAAGGGGGGCGGAAATTTCGACACCCTGGATGAAGAGAAAGAGGCTTTTCC
>JAWOJI010000432.1:0-2519 GCA_046481735.1 Desulfatiglandales bacterium
TTGCCAACCAGCATGCGGCCGGAGTTAATGCCGGTTCGGGCACTCACTGGAGGGCGCCCCATTGCCGCCCATTCCAGGCGCAGCGTGTGGAGGCGGTCCCGCATGGCTAGAGCGGCGGCGCACGCTCTTTCCGCGTGGTCGGCCTTATCAAGGGGTGCGCCGAAGATGGCCATGAGCTCATCTCCCACATACTCCTTGAGCGTGCCCTGAAAAGCAAATACCTGATCAGTCATCTCTGCAAAGTACTCGCTCAGGATGCTTATCATCTCCTGGGGGGAGTAGCGTTCGGAGTATCCGCTGAATCCCGCCATGTCACTGAAGAGCACGGTGATAGCTTTTTCCTCTCCCCCGAGTTTCAGACGACCTGGGTCCTTGAGTATCTCGTCGATTACAATGGGGGAAACGTAGTGCCTGAAGGCTCCCTTGATCTTCTTGCGCTCCCGCTCCTCGGTGGCGTAATGGTACAGAGTGAGAGACGTGTAGGTAATGATGATGGCGGCCAGGGGATACACGATATTGAGCCAAACTCCGGAAGTTACGAAAAGCCGCTGTGCGACCAAAATGTGCAGGGTGAACAATCCCGCAGCCAGAAAGGCCCCCTTGATTGCACTTGTATAGCGCAGGGCAATCCCAGTGACGGCGCCCAGCACGATGATGGCGAGAAGATCGTAGACTATCGACCACTTGGGCTTGGTGAGGAAGTTCTGCGTGAGGATGTTGTCGATCGCAGTGGCGTGGATTTCCACCCCCGGGTAGAGCGGGCTGAAAGGTGTGCTGCGCAGGTCATGGGTTCCCATTGCCGTGGCGCCGACCAGAACGAGCTTATCTTTGAAAGTGTCTTTGGCGAGCTTGCCGTTGATAATATCGGTTATAGAATAGTGGGGAAACGTCTTGGGCGGGCCAAGGTAATTTATCAGCAGTTGGCCGTGCTCATCCGTGGGTATGAACCTTTGGCCGATCTGTATTCCTCTCACCCCGTATCGGGCGACCTTGACCAGAGGCTGCAACCTGTCAAGGTAAAGGGAGGCAGATGACACCACAAGGTGGGGGAAGATGTGTTCACCGCACTGGATAATGAGCGGCATCCAGCGAATCACGCCGTCGTGATCGGCTGCCACACTGAAATAGCCCTGGGAAGCAGACGAGTCGGTCAAAATCTCAAGGTTGGCAGCAGGTGCGTGGGCCAGGATAAACGGCGAAACCTTCATGTCCGGGTCATCGTATACGACCAGGGGGTACTTGGATGCGCTAATTCGATCGAGGTGTTTGTCGATTTCCCCTTTTTCAATCCTATGGTCAAGGTCCGTTTCGCTCATGTGGAAAAAGTATCCGAGCACCACGGGGGCAGCATTGTTCCTGATGGCGCTTGCAAGGGCCAGATCATTGTCGGCCTGCTTCCTGCTTTCGTTCAGGAAAGCGGCAAGCTTGTGGTCACGAATACCCAGTTCGCCGATCTTTTCACCAAGCCTGGAAATAAACTGCAACTCTGAGTTTTCGTCCGGCTCAACAAAGGCAATGTCAAAAGCGATCACTTTTGCCCCATCCTGTGACAGGACATCTACAAGCCTGGCGAGCTTAGACCTGGGCCAGGGCCACCGCCCTTCCTGGTCCAGGCTTTTTTCGTCTATGAGCGCCAAGACCACCGCGGGCGATGGACCTAAAGGGCCGCGTGAGAGAAAACGGAGATCGTAGGTTTTCAATTCGATCATGTCGAGAATAGGCATGCCTGCCAGAAAAAGAAACAGAACGAGGAGGATGGCGCCAATGGAAATGGAGGCTGGATTAACTGAGAAGAAGGATTTGAAAGGGAATCTCATCGCTCACGCCCACTTTCCGCCGGTTGACCAAGTTGGCGGGGCCGGCAGTCCGGCATAACAGTGCGCTTTCCTGAGTCAGGTCGATTAACCCTAAGACCACTTTCGATTGTTGCTTTTGTGATCTGGATTGTAACCTTCGGCCTGCTGAAATACCACTGAAAAAAAAACGGCGTGTAGCAATTCCGGCTCAAATTCCTGAGCGCGGGCCCGGTAAGGTCCAGTTCTTTGCCGTTGACACGAGAAAGGGCATTGTCTATAATTCTTGATAATTGAACAGACTACCCTCTCAGGCAGAAAAAGCACAAAACTCGTCTTCATAGAGCAGGGCGCCTCGCGAGAAATTGGACAACCCCTGCTGCTCTTCTCCATTACATTTGCCTCACTTCGGAGTTCCGGGTGAGTTGACGTGTGGTTCACCGGGTGGTGAAACGGTGCAGGGAAAAATAACCCTCACATGACCTGTAGTTGCTCAGGAAAAAACCGGAAGCAGGAAAAGGTAAACCGATGGGAACCCAGATAGCCGGCGAGGTTTGGGCGGAACTCAGAGCTTCGGGCCTTGTGCATCAGATTGATTCCGGAGAGGTGCTCTTCAGGGAAGGTGACGAAACTGAGGGGGCTTTCGTGCTGCTTTCCGGTCGCTGCGCCGTAAGCGAACGAGGTGAGCGAGTGAACATGATTGAACCCGGCGAACTCTTCGGAGAG
>JAWOJI010000409.1:0-3199 GCA_046481735.1 Desulfatiglandales bacterium
GTGTGGCTTTTCATATCTTCAAATTCCTGCTCGGTGAGGCGATCCTGCTTTCTGAGAATCAGATCGCTGATGGCCACTTTCCCTACATCGTGGAGCATTGCGGCCATTCGCAGGAAGTCTTTTTCCCTTTCGACTTCCAACGCAGGCAAGCCTCTGTTTCTTGCCCATTCCTCGTAAATTTCGACAGAGTAAGCCCCCACCCTGTTTACATGGGGAGCGGTCTCCATGGGGTCTCTTAATTCCGCCATGCCGATCATTCGGAGGATCATGTTTCGGGTCAAGAGGGCTCGTTCGACTGCAAGGGCTGCCGTGGCGGCGAAATGGGCGATAAGCGGCTCATCTGTGGGAGCAAAGGGGATTATACCGCCTTGATCGTCCTTGGCGTTGATCAACTGCATGACTCCCAGGAGATTTCCCCGCTGGTTGGTCATGGGGACCGTGATCATGGATTTGGTTTGATAACGGGCAAGCTTGTCAAACTGGGAATCAAAGGTGTAGGGAACGGTATCGTTCAGGTTGTACACATCCGATATGTTCACGGGCGAAAGGTTCTTGGCCACAAATCCTGAAATGGACTTGTTGTTGAGAGGGATGGTGTAGGCACTGAAGATGAGCTTCTTGCCGCGCCCCAATTGCTTCTGGAGGGTCGTGTTCTGGGTGTTCCCGAATCTCAGCTGATCCCCCTCCTTCAGATAAATGGAGCCTGCGTCCGCACTGAAGAACCTCCGTGCATTGGAAAGGATCCTATCCAATAGAATGTCTAGATCTTTCACTTCGTTGAAGTCGACGCTTATCTGGGTGATGAGATCGATCTTCTCTTTTTCGCTCAGCATGATCCTTACCGGCAGTGCCGTGTCTCTGAAGCCCTGATCCTTTTCAGGAGATTCTATCGATGAGGGCGCGGATCTCCCTTACCCTTTTAAGCCCGGAAACCCATTCTTCCGGAAGACTCTGCGAGCCCATGTGGGCTCCAAGCACCATGCCCACCATCATGCCTCTTCCCGCACTGTCTCCTCCCGCCATGACCGACTGGATCAGAGCCTCCTTCAAGTCCTCCTCGTATTTGGCAACCAAGTGGATGACGCCCGGAAAAGCTTCGTCGGCATGACAACTCTGGCCGAATCGGCCGATCACGGGCACGCTCTCTTTGTCCTTGGATTCCAGCCCTTTCTCGACCCATTCGGAAAAGGGTGAGCCTCGGTACTTCTCCGCCGTCAGGTCCCGGATCGCGGAGACGGGCTTTTCTCCCTGAAGGATTCTCCAGCAAACTCTGGCAAAGAACTCTGCACCGTCTACGACCATGGGATGATTGTGGGTCATCCTGGTCTGATCCCTGGCTGAAACGACAAGCGCATCGACGTCTTTTGCGTAACGACAGACCAGCGGTGCGATTCGAGAGGCTCCGGCCAGATCGAAGGAGGAAGAACCCGCTTCAAGAGGCTTCTTCCCCCGGCCCAGATTCTGTAAGGTTGCTTTGGTTGCCTGATCGATGTATCCCTTGTAATCACGGAACAGCGAAAGCCAGCGAGTCAAGAAATCCTCAAGGTCGAAATCGCCTCTGTGGGCTACGGATTCAAGGAGAACGAACGCCTGGTCTCCGTAATGGGTGAATTCGCCTCGATCCTTGGCAGGATGAAAGGAGGTGGGGAGCGGCGGTAAGAGCCGATCAACCCTTCCGAATTCATTGCGGATCCTTTCGGTGTCATACATCCAGTGGGCGCCGAGTGCCAGAGAATCCGCCGCCAAAGAAGCCAGCACAAGAGCTTGTTTCTTGTCCTTCATTTGCCGCCCCTTCAAGAAGATTAAGAGAGTCATGCCACATCCAGTTGGGTTCGTCAACGCTCATTTATAGGCCTTGACGGAGACTTGAGCGCTCTGATAAACATGCACAAATGAACGTCCTGGACATCTTTATTCTCTGCACCATGGTTTTCTTCCTGGTGCGGGGCCTTTTCCGGGGATTTTTTCGTGAGGTCGCCTCGCTGGCAGGGGTCGTGCTGGGAATCGTCCTGGGGAGCCGTTTCCAGCCCCAGGCGACAGCCATCTTGAAGGCTCATCTGCCGGAGTTTCAGTACCTCACCATCGTGAGTTTTGTTCTCATCTTCGCCCTGGTGCTCATCGTTTCCAACATTGCAGGATATACCTTGAGCCTTCTGTTCAAGAAGGTTTTTCTCGGCTGGGTGGATCGAGGGCTGGGTGTGGGGCTGGCCCTGACCAAGGGCGTCATCCTCATTTACCTGACTATTGTTCTCCTCACGTTTTTCCTTCCGGCCAAGGCGCCTCTTGTGGCTCACTCCCGGCTGGCCCCCTGGATCATTGCGTCGTATCAGTCCATGATCCGATTGATTCCGCCGGGTCAGGTGGAAGAATGGAAAAGCCGAATGTTTGGAAATGATGAAAAGGCGGCGACCGCTTTGCCGGAAACCTCAAAGCAGAAAAATGGACAGTAACGAACTGGCCAAAGCCTTCCTTGATTTGTGCGGGATCATGCACAGACTGAGGGGTCCAGGCGGGTGCCCCTGGGACGCTCAGCAAACCGAGGAAACGGTCAAAACCTATCTTCTCGAAGAAGCCTATGAAGCGGTCGATGCTGTGGATCGGGGAGATTCCGAAGGATTGTGTCAGGAACTGGGGGATTTGCTGTTCCAGATTCTTTTTCTCGCCACCATAGCAGAGGAGAAAGGGCATTTCGGGCTCCTCCAAGTGATCCAGGGAATCAGCCGTAAAATGATCCACCGCCATCCACACGTTTTTGCGGATGCAAAGGCAGCGGATGCAGAGGCGGTTGCCGAAAACTGGGAGAGGATCAAAAGGCAGGAAAAGGGATTGCCGGACGCTTCGTCCAAGCTCATGGAGAGTGTCCCTTCGAATATGCCTGCGCTCCTGAGGGCGCACCGCCTCATGGAGAGGGCTGCCGGACTTAGGCCCGACGACCCGGATATGGGGAAGCAGGTGAAGGAAGCTTTTTGCAAATTCTCCCAAGCCCCTGCAACGGACAGCGGAAAAGCGATGAAAGAGGAGATCGGGGACCTGCTCTTTGCCCTTGTGGGTCTGGCCAGGCAAAAGGGGCTGAATGCGGAGCATGTTCTGCGAGAGGCGAATGAGAGGTTCGTCGAGCGCTTCAAAATGAAATAGATGAGCGGAGCAACCGAGTGCTGGAAATCGTCCCGGCGATGTGCAAGCGGATCAAGGATGTGGG
>JAWOJI010000012.1:0-5033 GCA_046481735.1 Desulfatiglandales bacterium
TTGCCTTCTTTTCGCTCTTGACCTGCTTTTCCCATGGCTTGACCTGTGTTTTTTCCAGCGGCTGCTGGGCCATAGCCGAGGTCGCAAAAAAAGCGAATACGGCACTTGCAAGGGTCGACACAATCTTCTTGAACATGGTTAGCCTCCTTATTCTCGCTGAATTATCGCATCTCCTTGACCCAGGTGCCCCATGGGCAAAGGGAGTGACCCTTTCATCCCCTTCCCGCCGCCTCTTGGCCGGGACAGTGCCTGGGATTCGGTTTCAGGACCAAGTCACAGGGTACTTCTTCTCCTTGATTTCCAGCTTCCCCACTATCGGTTCGGAGGGGTCGAACCCAAAAGCATGGCACACATTGAGGGTATAAACCATCTGAAGCTCTCTTACGTCCATGCTTCTTGCCTATTAAGTTCCATCCTTCCCCCTATCCTTGGCAGCTCCATTTTGAGGCTGAAAATGCCCCTCTGAGCCAGTTTTCGAAGCCCGTTTTCGCCATTATTCACGTCATCCTAGACTCTTGAGTAGGTCCGACCTGCACTCCCTGCACTCCGTATGGCTTAAACACATGCGAAACACCTCAGGCTGACCCGGTCCCCTTCTTGTGAGAAAAGCACAAAAGAGGGCGTCCCTGCTCTACCACTGATTTATGGAGGTTCTGTCGTAGCCCGCAACCTCAGGCCAAGCGCCTTCACTACCTTTAGAACGGTGGCAAACTCAGGGTTGCCTTCAGGCGACAACGCTTTATAAAGGCTTTCACGGCCGAGGCCTGTCTCGCGCGCGATGTCCCCCATGCCCTTGGCGCGCGCGATGTCACCCAAAGCAGCCGCCACCAGGGCAGGGTCACCGTCTTCCAGGGCAGCTTCCAGATAGGCAGCCATGTCTGCTTTGGCTTCTAAGTGTTCCGCAGCATCCCAGGGGCGGGTTTTGGTTTTTTTTGCCATATCAATCTCCTAGGGTGCTCGCGCTAATTCGAGCGCTGTCTTGATATCTCGATTTTGAGTCCGCTTATCCCCGCCTGCGAGCAGGATTACGAGTGTCTCCCCGCGCTGAACAAAATAGACTCGCTATCCAGGACCATAGTCGATACGCAGCTCCGACACCCCTTCTCCCACCGGTTTCACGTCACCGGGATTGCCCAAGGACAAGCGACGAATGCGCGTATTACTGCGAGCCCGGGCCTGCCGATCTCGCAGGCTCTTGAACCATTCGGCATATTCAACGGTTTGCCGGACTTCGATCATGGATCAAGAGTATCTTATGGGATACAAACTCGCAACAAGAATCTTTGGATTATCGGGAGGTCTCCGCAAAGCCTAAAACTAGGCCGATTTTACAGTCAACAATTCGGGATTTCAAGTAGCTGCCGTGGTCCGCCCCCAGACCCGCTCAAGCATAGGGACCCGCACAGCTCCAGCGGTTCTGCCTCTGGAGTTGTTTATATAATTGCCCGTCCCTCATTCCCACACATCGTCGTTTTCTCCCTCCTTAGGCTCACGAAACAGACCGGTGAAGAGACTGAAGGTGGCTCCTGCGATCGGTTTGATGTGGCTCACACGGAAGATGAGCTCTCGATGGCGTATCGGTTCCACGGGCCGCACCTCTTTGAACTTCGGGAGAAAGATCCCTGTGGCGACAAGCCGGATCAGTCCGGAGATGAAGAAGATGACCGGCAGGATAAACGCCGGCTTCCAAACCCAGAAACCGAGGGAAAGGCTCCGGGGGAGATGCTCGGCCGCGTACCCGCCCGCCACGGAACCCAGGAGCACGCAGAACCCGTTGATCAGCCCCTGATAGGCGACGCATCGGGCCCGCTTTGGAGGCGTCACTGCGTCGAAGATGAAATTCGCGGAGGCCAGGCTGAACCCCGACCAGACGAATCCGCTGTAGGTCTGAATGACCATGAGGTAGAAGACATGTGGAGAAACCAGCCACAGCATGGGAACCAACGCAACTCCCCAGCCGCAGATGTTGAGGATCTTTTTGTTGCCGAAGCGATCACTCAATTGCCCCCAGTATCTGAAGGTGAGGAACTGGGTGACCGTGGCAACGCCGCTGACGATGGTGAATTCCACGTAGGGAAAGTGGAGATCCCGCAGCATGTAGAGAGCGAAATAGGGGGCGGAGAAGGCAACACCGAAGTTGATCGCTCCGAGATAGAAGACAAATTTGGCAAAATTCGAGTGAGGCGAGCGCCGCAGGAACTGCCGGAAGGTGAAAGTCTGCTCCGGCGTGATCCGGAATTCCGGGTCCTCATATTTCGAAAGCCAGCGCACGGAATTCATTCGGGCCAGAAAAGCCGCAGAAAATATGATCAGGAAACCCAATTCCGCCTTGCCTGCCCTGGCAAAGAGGTCGAGGACGCCTCCGGCAAGGAAAAGAGCGATAAAGGTGCCCATTCCCGTCAACCTGTTCCGGTGGCCAAAAAATCGACCTCTGCTGTTGGCCGGTACGAGATCCCCTATCAGGCTGTTCCAGATCGGCACCGTAGATCCGCAGGCGCCCTGGTAGACGATCATGAGCGCCAGAAGGTAAAAAACCGGCAGGCTGCCGCTTCCGAAGAGAAACGGGAGGAGCGCCATGGGGATGAAGGTTGCGCCCTGCGTTGCGGCCCCCGCGAGGATGACTTTGCGCCGGCTTCGAAGGCGATCCATGTTCACGGCCCCGACCCACTGCATCAGCGCTCCGACGAACTGGGGCAAGGTGGCCAGAAACCCGACCTGGAGGGTGCTGGCCCGGAGGAATATACCGAATGGTCCGAGGTAGGTCTCCCCGCAACCCATCATCACCGCGTAGGATACCCCGTCTTTTACAGCGGCCCGAAGGGATGGAGCCTCTTCCGGCTTGTTTTCATCTGGTTCCGTTGTGTTCATTTCCGAAGACCGGCTCTATTCCTTAATCTCGATGCTGGACCGCACCCTGGAAGATCTCTCCGGCAAAGAGCTCCTTCACAAATTCTGCAACTGGCAACAGACGCTTCCCGAGAGATATTCCGGGGATGGACGATCTTACCGTTGATCTGCCCGGCCACAGCGAGAGAGCGCAAGAAGGGCGGCACATTCCTGATCAAGCCCTCAGCCTGGAGTTCTTTACATATTTATGCCCGTGGCCCTATTCCATACTTAAACAGATCCTTAGCGCTGACCATGTTCTCCCTGTCCATTTACTTAAGGCCTTCTGGTTTTCCCTGACTATCCTCAAACCAGCATCCCAAAGCATCGCCGTCAAAAAGTCAATATTTAAAGGCCTCCCTCTCTCCGCCCAGTATTCGCTCATCCTCCCTCACCGATACGTCTTCAAAATCCTCTTGCAGAATTCTGCAGCGTCCCTTTCAGGCCGGCCGGAGCCGGGTTTTGCCTGAAGGCGAAATACTTTCTTCCTGAGCACGGACTCCCGTTTCTCCATATGGGGCAGAAACTCAATCTCGAAACGATCCATGAGCTCCCCTTGAACGCCACACCCGCGCGCCATGAGAAAGGCCAGAGCCTCTTCCTCCCGGACAAAGCGGTGGTAGGTATCCCGGGGGTGGACCTCTTCTCTGAAGAGGCTGTAGTGGGGCGCCTTGTCTCCCTCCAGCATGGAACGTTCAAAACCCAAACTGAAAGGGTCGTGTCCCAGGGCACATTCGTACAGGAAGGGCTGGGCGCACCGGTAGCAATCGTGACACCAGCGGGCATGGTCCGCCATCTCCATGTGGCAGGTGAGACGGTACTTGCCGTATGCCGGAAACTCCCGGTGAAGGATCGCGTGTATGGAGAAGTTGTCGAGCACGCCGATGGGGTTTACCACGGTAACCTGCCTGTTTGAAAAAACCTCTGCGATTCCTGCCAGCTTTCTTGCGGCTTCGGAACTTTGCATGTACTTGTGCGGGGCGCTGAAGCCGCCCCGGTGGATGCAGAGGAGCGAATTCTCGTACTCATTGCTCAGGACGATATAGGGTGCGCGGTAATAGGCGCAAAATGGCAACATGGCCAGAAGGTAGATGAAATGGACGTGTACCTGGTGCAGTCGCGTTACGGGACGGTTCAGCACCTGCCAGTCCGAAAGGAGTTGGATCTCGTTGCGAACCTGGTGATACGTGAAATCGTGCTCTTTGAAGAACGCTCCTTCCATTCCTTTGCGGATAGCCTTTGCCCGCGGTAGAACGCATTCATCGATGTTGACGAGGATGACCTCATACCCCAGCGCGGACAGGGTGGCCAGGCTCAGGAGGCTGTCCTTGCCATAGGTGAAGGGGAGAACGACCCTGTGCCTGTTCCAGCCTTCCAGGCGCTCCATGCCGATCGAGAATGGTTCTTGCGGGAAATAGCGAAGGATGGATCGGAAAAGGGAGAGCACCTCCCCGGCATCCTCTGTGGGGATGGCCTCCACCATGTTGGGAATGGAGAGTTCGAAACACGCTTCGTAAGTGTCGAGGAAGCGCGGTTCAGGAGTCTCGTACCAGAGGGTGGGATGTTTCAGAATGACCGGCGTTGCCTGCGTAAGAACATAAGCTAGCTCGCTCCGGAGCGCCTCCTTTGCCGGGAACTCCCGCCAGACTTCCTGGGGAAAGGAAAGCTCGCAAGGCTCAGCCCTCCAGTGCGGCCCGCCAATGCGCAACGAATAGCCGCGCGGCGTCTCCTCTATGCGGATTTCCAAGAAACCCTATCCCCCGCTTCGCCCCTCAAAGATTCTCGCGGCGCGGCCTTTAGGCAACAGGCCCGGGTCCGAAACGCTTTGGGATCTCTTTCTGATCAGGCAATAGGATGATCTTGCCCAGCTCATCCACACGGACCTTGTTGCCGTCCTGATCCACCATAAATCGCTTGCCGTCGTCGGTCAGGAGGTAGCGCGCGCCTGATTCATCCACGAGCACCGGTTTGCCGTCAGGGGTCACGGCCCGGGTCTTCTTTGCCTTCTTTTCGCTCTTGACCTGCTTTTCCCATGGCTTGACCTGCATTTTTTCCACCGGCTGCTGGGCCATAGCCGAGGTCGCAAAAAAAGCGAATACAGCACTCGCAAGGGTCGACACAATCTTCTTGAACATGGTTAGCCTCCT
>JAWOJI010000094.1:0-6581 GCA_046481735.1 Desulfatiglandales bacterium
TAGCATCCCATGAAAAAGAGCTTTTCTTCACCCCGCTCATCGAGGAAAACAGCGTGCATCGACCGGCTGTATTTGGTGCCCAGTTTGAAAACGTGGCCGACCTCGATGCCCCGACCAAAATTGATGGTTCCGTCACATCGGGGGCAAGGGTCGCCGCGCATAATCACCCGCAGATCGCCAAACTGATCGACGGCAAAATCCCTTTCCAGGTTCACGTTTTTGAAATGAAGATCCGCTTTGTTGGCGCCTGTAAAGAAGTTTACCATGTTTCTCACCGCGTGATCTGCGAGGATCCTGGTCCTGAGTCCGACAGGGCCGGCAAAACCCATGGGAGCGCCCGTCACTTCGGCCACGAGGCCGTGATCCGCGAGCTCAATCGCGGAAGCTCCCAGGAGATTTCTCAATTTTATTTCATTGACCTCATGGTCGCCCCGGATCAGAACCGCCACGGGGTTGCCGTCCACGACAAAAACCAGGGTTTTCAGAATACGATCCGGGGGGACGGACAGGAACGATGTCAGTTCATCAATGGTGCGAACATCCGGAGTTTCCACTTCTTCCAAGGGCTCCCAGGAGTCTTTCCCAGCCCCGTTTGTTTCCGATGCTTTGATTTCGGCCTTTTCCAGATTGGCAGCGTAGTCGCACTGCAGGCAGTTGATGATTTCATCTTCCCCCGTGTCGGCCAGAACCATGAACTCGTGGGAATAACTGCCGCCGATGCTTCCCGAGTCGGCCTCCACGGGCCGGAACATGAGGCCGCATCTTTGAAAGATCCGAGTGTATGCATCGTACATGATCTCGTAGCTCCTGTCCGCCCCTGATGCTTCCACGTCAAAAGAGTACGCGTCTTTCATGATGAATTCCTTGCACCGCATGACGCCGAATCTCGGGCGGATTTCATCCCGGAACTTGGTTTGAATCTGATAAAAATTGACGGGCAATTGCCGGTAGGAGCGAATTTCCTTTCGGACGAGATCAGTGATGACCTCCTCGTGGGTCGGCCCGATACAGCAATCATGATTGTGGCGGTCCTTGAACCGGAGAAGCTCTTTTCCGTAGAAGTCCCACCGGCCGCTTTCCTGCCACAGTTCCGCAGGTTGCACAGCCGGCATGAGCACCTCAATTGCTCCGGCTCGGTTCATCTCCTCGCGGACGATGTTTTCCACTTTGCGGACCGCCTTGAGCCCGGCAGGTAGAAAGGTGTAAATGCCGGAGGTCAATTTCCGGATCATTCCCGCCCGCAACATCAGTTGATGGCTGATTACCTCCGCATCCGAGGGGATTTCCTTGTATGTCGGAATGAAGTACTTTGAATAGCGCATAATCTCCTCAGCGATCGGTTACTCAGTATTCAGAGTTCAGGGTTCTGTAAGGGGATCGAGAAAAACCTTTCCTGAACGCTGAACACCGAACGCTGAAAACCTCTTGTAACTTGTCACTTGTCGCAGGCCAGCTTCTTCGCCTCTTCAATGAGCACCATGGCCAGATCCTTCTCAGGGACCTTCCTCACCGATTCCCCTTTTCTGAAGAGCAGTCCGTGGCCTCGGCCTCCGGCAATCCCTACATCCGCTTCCCTGGCTTCTCCCGGGCCGTTGACGACGCAGCCCATGACGGCGACCCTGAGAGAAGCTTGCATAGCGCCGAGAGCCTGCTCCACCTCTTGCACGACCTTGAAAAGATCGATCTCACATCGGCCGCAGGTGGGGCAGGAGATGATTTCCGGGCCCCTGTGCCGCAGATCGAGGGCACGAAGGATTTCGTAAGCGACCTTGACTTCTTCCACCGGAGGCCTTGAAAGGGAGACGCGGAGCGTGTCGCCGATCCCTTTGAAAAGCAGCATGCCGATGCCCAGGGCGTTCTTGACCGTGCCTGCAATGAGCGTTCCCGCTTCGGTCACCCCGAGGTGGAGTGGGTAATCCACCTGATCACTCAGCAGTTCGTAAGCCGCGATCGTAGTCAGAACGCTGGAAGACTTGAGGGAGATCTTGATTCGATCGTACCCCAAGTGTTCAAAAAGCCGGATGTGTTCGAGGGCGCTTTCAACCAAAGCCTCGGGGGTCGGGCGGCCGTGCTTTGCGAGAATGCTTTTGGGCAGGGATCCGGCGTTTACACCGATCCTGATTGGGACCTTTCTCTCCCGGGCTTCCCTGACCACGGCTTCGACGGATGAAGGACCACCGATGTTGCCGGGATTGATCCTGAGCCCGTCCGCGCCCGCCCTGAGTGCGGCCAGGGCCAGACGGGAGTCGAAATGAATGTCCGCAATGAGAGGCGGGGCTACTCGATCTTTGATCGCCCGAAAAGCTTCGGCCGCCTGAAAATCCGGCACGGCAAGACGGACAATTTCGCATCCTGCATTGAAAAGCTGCTCAACCTGTGCGACGGTGGAAGTCACGTCCCTGGTGTCCGTGTTGGTCATGGACTGGACAGCAACGGGTGCATCTCCACCAATGGCAACGGCTCCGACATGTATTTTCCGGGTCTTTCTTCTTGCATTCACCATGTTCATCAAGAGCGTGCCGATCCACCATCCCGACATAGAAAACCGGGTCCTCTAGGCCCGGTCAAAGTCAGACGGCGCCGGCTGAATAAATGGACCGCAGCATTGGGGTCATGGAGTGGGGTAGCAGTGGTAAATCTTCGAACCCATAGGCTGACCTCCACGACTGCATTCCCCCACCCCTCCATCACTCCCAGGGGGGTATTCTAGCGCAAGTCCCCGCTTTTGTGAAAGGAATAATTGCCGGAGGGAGCCCCTCCAAAAGGAATGGGAGGAACCAACTTTGGCGGATTTCTTTACAAGAAAATGAAAAAGCGTTAGAGTAATCATCATTCTTGAAGGAGAGAAAAAGATGGCGGTTGCGAAAAAAATCAGAACGTCCATGGAGAAGTCCTCCTGGATCAGGAAAATGTTCGAAGAGGGTATTGCCAGGAAGGCCAAGTTCGGGCCGGAAAACGTTTTCGATTTCAGTCTGGGCAATCCCAACCTGGAGCCCCCTGCCGGTTTCAAAAAAATCCTGGCCGAACTCGCCGGTGATCCAGCGCCGTCTCTCCATGGCTACATGCCCAACGCAGGCCTGGTGACCACAAGAAAGGCGGTGGCGGAATATCTCGGAAAGCACAATCAAAGGACCTTCGGCCCGGAGGACATCATCATGACGGTCGGTGCTGGCGGGGCCTTGAACGTGGTGTTGAAAACGCTCTTGAATCCAGGTGATGAGGTCGTCATTCCCAGCCCTTATTTTGTGGAATACAATTTCTACCTGGACAACCACCAGGGAGTGCCGAAGACTGTCAAGACCAAAGCGGATTTTTCCCTTGATCTGCCCGGAATCGAGAGTGCCATCACGGACAGGACCAAAGCGGTCCTCATCAATTCTCCGAACAATCCTACGGGCAAGGTTTACGGTAAAGACGACCTGCAGTCTCTCGGGGAGTTGTTGAGCGTCTACAGCAGAAAACTGGGGCAGCCCATCTACATCATCTCAGACGAGCCGTACCGCAAGATCGTCTACAACGGGATTATCGTTCCCAGCGTTTTTGAAATCTATTCGGAGAGCTTCGTGGTCACCTCTTTCTCAAAGGACCTTTCCCTGCCTGGTGAAAGGATCGGTTACGTGGCGGTGAATCCTGAAATGAGCGACAAAGACACGATTGTGGGGGGGTTGGTCCTTTGCAACCGGGTCCTTGGGTATGTGAACGCTCCCGCATTCATGCAGAGGGCCGTGGCCCGTCTCATGGAAGAGAGCGTGGACATTTCGCTCTACCAGAGGAAAAGAGACCTGCTGTGCGACGGTCTTGCAAACTGCGGGTATGAAGTCGAGAAACCGGGAGGCGCCTTCTATCTTTTCCCCAAGACGCCTATCGAAGACGATGTGGCCTTTGTTCAGGCTCTCCAGGAAGAGAATATTCTGACGGTGCCCGGAAGCGGTTTCTATGGGCCGGGCCACATGAGAATCGCATACTGTGTGGATGACCGCACCATCGAAAAGGCCATGCCTGGCTTTGAAAGGGTGATCAAGAAGTTCAAAGCATAGGGCTTGTTGCAGGTTGCTTGTAGGTTGTTGCCGACAGGGAGGACAGCCGCCGGAGAGAATCAAACAAGTCACAAGGTAGAAAAGCTGAGTTGCGAATCAAGAGTCGCGCAAATCGGAAGGGCGAACCGCAGGCAGTAAACCACTTGCGACTCGCAACGTGCCACCTGCGCGAACGACTAGAAGGAGTTTGGTTTATGTACACCAAAATGCTTTCCCTGCGATTTCCGCCTTCGGCGGTGAACGAACCCGTCATCACCAATCTGATCAGGAAATTCGATCTTGAATGCAATATCCTGAAGGCGGTGATTTATCCGAGAAAAGAGGGGCTCGCAGTGATGGAAGTGAGCGGTCACCGAAAGAACTACCACAAGGGGCTTCATTACCTGCGGAGCATTGGCATCAAGGTGGAAAGCATTGCCGAGGACATCAAGAGGGATGACGAGAAATGTTACCAGTGCGGTGCGTGCACGGCCGTGTGCCCCACGGGGGCCCTCTACATCGAAAGGCCGGCCATGAAGGTCATATTTGAGAAGGACAAATGCAGCGCCTGCGAACTCTGCGTAGTGGCCTGCCCCGCGCGGGCCATGGAAGTTAAATTCAACAAGAGCCTCCTTGATTAAACCCCAAAAAAACACGAAGGCTTCAACCGTTGTGGTGGCCTTGAGCGGCGGTGGGGACAGCGCTCTTGCCGCTGCGTTGCTCAAGGAGCGGGGCTGGGACGTGAAAGGTCTTCATTTTCTGCTCCCGGCTTCTCCCCGCGCAAGGGAAGCCAGAGCCCTATCGGTCAAGCGGGTGGGCGAGCACCTTGAGATCCCTGTTCGCTTTCTGGATCTGGAAAGCGCTTTTTCGAGAGACGTGGTGGCCCCTTTCATCGAAGCTTACGTGAAAGGCTTCACGCCCAACCCCTGCGTGGTCTGCAACGAGATCATCAAGTTCGAAAATCTCCTGCGACACAGTGAACAAAACAGAATCTCCCATATCGCCACCGGTCACTATGCAACGGTCAAACTCAGGAGTGACGGTGTCGGGGAGTTGTGGCGAGGTATCGATCCCGGCAAAGAACAGAGTTATTTCCTTCATCGTCTCGGCTCGCGCCATCTTGCGAGAACACTTTTCCCGCTCGGCGCGATGAACAAGAAACAGGCGAAGCGGCTTGCTTCCGCGATGAAACTGCCCACTTCTTCAGAGCCTGAGAGCCGGGAAATCTGCTTCCTGCCGGGAGGGGACTACCGTTCCTTCCTGGAGGAAAAGGGGGTACGGGAAACCGCGCAGAAAGGAGACATCCTGACCCTCGAGGGGACAAAGGTGGGCGAACATGAGGGGACCTACCGCTACACTGTGGGTCAAAGACACGGCCTCGGCATTGCATCCTCCCGCCCTTACTATGTGAAGGAAATCAACCCGCGGCGCCGTCAGATTGTTGTGGGCAGGAAGGAACATCTCTTTTCCACCCTCGTGGATGCGGAGGGATTCAACTGGCTGGAGGATGCGTCGGCGTGGGACGCAAAACGGCTCCTCGCCCAGATCCGCTACCGCCACTCGGCTGCTCCCGGCAGACTCGAGGTTCTTTCGCCGAAAGTGGTACGGTTTGAATTCGAGGAACCCCAGTGGGCGATTACCCCCGGACAAGCCCTGGTGTGTTACGAAGGGGATCGTGTTATCGGAGGGGGGTGGATAAGACCCACTATCCGCCCAGGTAGGTCTTCTGGATTTCGGGGTTGTGGAGAAGCTCCGAGGAGGGGCCTTTGAGGACGAGGTTGCCGTTTTCCAGGACATAGGCGCGCCGGGCAAACTGGAGTGCCAGGCGTGCGTTTTGCTCCACCAGGAGCAAGGTTGTTCCCTCGCTGTTGATTTCTTTCAGGGAATCAAAAACGCTCAGCATGAGAAGGGGCGCCAGCCCCATGGAAGGCTCGTCCAGAAGCATCATCTTCCTTCCGCTCATGAAGGCCCGCCCAACTGCCAGCATCTGCTGCTCGCCGCCGCTCATGGTTCCCGCTTTCTGGTTCTGCCTTTCCTCCAGGCGGGGAAAAATGGAAAAGACCCTCTTGAGATCGTTTCTAATGTTGTCATGATCTTTCCTGGCAAAGGTGGCCAGTCGGAGGTTTTCCATTACCGTCAGGTTCTCGAAGAGGCGCCTTCCCTCAGGCACGTGAGAGATCCCCAGCCGGCTGACCACCTTGTCCGCCGGGTATTTGAGCAGGTCCTGCCCTTCAAAAGTCATTTTCGTCCCCGGATGAACAGGGACCAGGCGGGAAAGGGCGCGCAGGGTTGTGCTCTTTCCGGCGCCGAGGGCGCCGATGATGGAGACGATCTCGCGGTCCTGAACCTCGAAATCTATTCCGTGAAGGGCCATGATCTTGTCATAGGAAACAGCGAGATTCTCTACGGTCATAAACATCAGAACAGCTTCTCCTTGCCAAGGTAAGCGTCAATCACCTTCGGGTTGTTCTGCGTTTCTTCCGGGGACCCCTCGGAGATGACTTCTCCAAAGACCAGAGTCTGGATGCGTTCACAGAGCTCCATCACGACCCTGAGCCGATGCTC
>JAWOJI010000120.1:0-2659 GCA_046481735.1 Desulfatiglandales bacterium
TCCACATCCAACAGGTACCGGGCCAGGTCTCCTTTTCTGAAATCTGCTACCTGTACGGTCCTGTATTTCCCCTCCACTTTGCTTTCGAGCACGTCGGATTCGACGAGATAGGGCATCTGGATGATCTTTTTTTCCTTGCCGTCCAGGCGCACCAGGTCCATGGCGAGATCAGCATCGTCCTTGGAGACGCCCTGCACTGTCACACCCAGCTTGGCCGAAAGATAGGTATTGTAAAGAAGCCCCCCAAGGATCAGGCGATCGGCCTTCTCGTAGAGTGCTTTCACCGGTCCGATTTTCGTGTCGTATTTCGCGCCCGCAATGACGGCGAGGTAAGGTCTCTCGGGTTCAAGCACATCCCTCAGGCGGGCGATTTCCTTTTGGAGCAGGGCCCCTGCAAAGGAAGGAAGGGCCTTGGCAGCGTCAAAAGTCGTAGCGTGAGCTTGCCACGAACCGAAAGCGTCATTGACGAATACATCGGCAAGCTTGGCGAGCCACTTCGTAAAGTCCTCGCGCTCAGAACCTTTGGACTCCTCCCCCTGAAACCACCGCGTATTGGGAAGGTAGATCATGCCGGTTTTGCCCAGTTTCAAATCCTTCAAAGGCCCTTCAATCGACGGGAGGTCGACGATGCCCTTTTCTGGGTCGGCAGGAAGATCCGGAACATGAATTCGAATGCCCAGTTTTTGCTCCAGATACTGAACGATGGACTGCACGGAATCGTCCTTGCTGCATGTGATTTTTCCTGTCTTCTTGTCTTTCGGCCGGCCAACGTGGGTCATGAGGACTGGGCGGCCTCCCTTTTCGGCAATGGAGTATAGGGTGGGAAACGTGGCTTCAATCCTGTAGGGGTCCTTTATCCCCCCTTTTTTTACGACGTTGTGGTCAACCCGGACAAGGACGACTTTTCCCTTCATGTCCGCCTGCTGAAATACACGCAACCGTGGGTCAAGAGCGGCCTTCTCCATGCCATCCCCTCCTAAATGAAATCCGCTGCACCGGATTTCATGCTACGCCCCTTCGGGGCTGTCTAATAACTCCCTCTCCCTTGACAAAAGATTGTTCTAGACTTTACCGTTAAGCGTAAAGAAAATCAATGAGTAAAGAAAGGTGCAAGCTGCAAGGGGCACGGCGAACCGGCAGAGAATTCACGAAATTGTAAAGAGAGGAGGCTGTTAATGATTGTTAGAAATGTGAATGACAAAGAAGTTATGGAGACGACCTACCTGGCCCACGGCGGCGCCGTCGCGCAGATGATTCTGGATCGAAGAACGCTCCAGGAGATCGGTTTTCTTGCCATAGCAAGACTGGAACCAGGGAGAACCATCGAAACGCATGTCGATCCCATGGAAGAGATCTACTTTATCCTTTCCGGGGAGGGCGACATGTCTGTGGGTTCGGACACGCAGCGCGTCAAACCCGGGGATGCCATATGGATTCCTGCAGGTTCCGGGCACAGTCTCTCGAACACCGGTCAAAACGATTGCCTGGTCCTGGTCGTAGCTTCCCCCAACTGGTAATGCCATCTTGGTTTTCATGAAAAACTGGAAGGTTCGCCCAGGACGACAAGGGCGTCCACAGCCACAGGCCTGGCCCCCGAAAGAATCACCGGGTTGACGTCGATTTCCTTGACGGCCTCGTGTTCCATGCCGATCTGCCCCATGGCGATGAGAATCTCGCAGAGTTTTTCCACATCTGCGGGCTCCATCCCGCGAACTCCTTCGAGAATCTTGCGTCCCCTGATTTCTTGGGTCATTTGAAGGGCGTCTCTTTTTTCCAGGGGGGCGACCCGAAACGAAACGTCCTTCAGAATTTCGGTGTAAATGCCTCCCAGGCCGAACATGACGCAGGGGCCGAACTGAGGGTCCCGGGTCATGCCCACCACGAGTTCTCTCGTGCCTTTGATCATTTCCTGAACCAGGAGGGAACTGCTTCGGCCTTCCATTCGGGCCAGCAAATCCTCAAAGGCGGCATCGGCCTCCTCCTGGTTTCGGATGTCCACACGGACCAGACCCTGTTCGGTCTTGTGGGCCAGACTGGGGGCGCATCCCTTAACGACCATCGGAAAGCCGATTTCAGACACTGCTTTGAGAAATTCTGCACGATTGCCTGCAAGAACCTCCCGAACCGCGGGAATGCCGTAAAGACGGAGCAGGGTCTTGGATTCGTATTCGGAAAGGGTGGTTCGCCCTTCCTTGCGTGCTTTTTCAATGAGGGTTTGCGCTTCTTTCATTTTCATATCCTGCTGCATGATGAATTCCTCTTTGCTCTGCGCGACTGCATGCCAAAAACTATTCACAGGGACCGGATCATTTTGTGATATTCCCAGAGCGATGCCATGGTCATGGCTGCTCTTTCCGGGGTGGGGCAGTTGATCAACGCCCCTCCGTTTTCCATCGCACGGATTTCCTCATCCCATATGCCTTGAGGTGAAACCAGGCAAGAAACCACAGGTTTTCTTTGTTTCCATTCCAGCAGAAGCGGCGATATGGCTTCAAGGGCCGCCCTGTTGGCCGAGGCGAACATCATGAGAAGGAGCAGGCCGTTCACGCCCTCATCTTCAATGACGGCCCGGATGATGCCCTCAATGGCTGAAGCATTGTACCAGGCCGGTCCCATGTCCACGGGATTGGTTCTCAATGCCAAAGGGGGGAGGAGTTCG
>JAWOJI010000017.1:0-5411 GCA_046481735.1 Desulfatiglandales bacterium
TGAGGAGGAAATCGAAAGGCGACGCCTTCGGGCATCTCAAGAACCTTTTCTGATCAAGCAGGTGGAACCGGGCAATCCTTTTTACGGAAGGTTCGCATGCCATTCCAAGTCGAGCGGCAGGACCTACCTGGTGGAAATCCGGTCCCTGACTCAACCGGAGAATGCCTGTCAGTGTCCGGACTTCATCTCTAACGGGTTAGGTACGTGCAAGCACATAGAGGCGGTTCTCTTCCATGCAGCCAGGGGGCAAAAGCGCCGATTCGACCTGGCTGCGCAGGAGGGCTCGCCCAGGGTGGAGGTTTATCTTTCTCGCTGTGAAACCCCTGAGATCAAGGTTGCATGGCCTGCCAAGGTTTCCACGAGAGCGAGAACCCTCCTTTCCCCGTTTTTCTCAAACACCGGCTCATTGCTGGCAGAGCCCGTAGAAGCATTTCCCTCCATCAAGAGGGCCTTGCACCGGGCCTCCAAGGCTGTCCAAAATGAGATCCGCATCGGGTTGGAAGTGGAGGGCTGGGTTGACGACCTCAGCCGGCGACAGGAGCGAGCCAAGGCAAAGGATGCGTTTTTAAAGGATGTCGGGGAGGGAAAGCAGACCCTGGATTTTCTCAAGCTGCCTCTTTACCCCTACCAGAAGGAGGGGCTGCTTCACCTGTGCTTCGGGGAACGCGCAATGCTGGCCGACGAGATGGGGCTCGGCAAAACCGCCCAGGCCATAGGCGCGTGCGAACTCTTGCGACAAAGAAGAAGAATCGAGCGGGTCCTTGTCGTGTCTCCTGCTTCTCTCAAAGCGGAATGGGAGGAGCAGATCTCCAAGTTCACTGGGCTGCCCGTGAAAACCATTTGGGGAACTCGCGGGGCACGGCTCAAAATGTACCGGGAACCCTCCTTCTTTTATCTGACCAACTATGAACAGGTTCGAAGCGACTATGAGGCTCTTATGCAAATCCTTGCTCCGGACGTGGTGATTCTGGATGAGGCCCAGCGCATCAAGAATTGGAGCACCAAGACGGCCAAAACCGTCAAGCGGCTTTCCAGTCCCTATGCTTTCGTGTTGACCGGGACCCCCCTTGAGAACCGAATCGATGAGATTTATTCCCTCATCGAATTCCTGGACCCGCAAGTCTTCGGCTCGCTCTTCCGGTTTAACCGAGAATTCTACGAACTGGATGAAAAGGGCCGGCCGGTCGACTATAAGAATCTTGAAGAGCTGCACCGCCGCATACGGCCTCACATGTTGCGACGGCGCAAGGAAGAGATTGAAGACCAGTTGCCTGCCCGGACAATTAACAATTATTTCGTGGCCATGGAACCGGAGCAGGATAAAAGATACGGAGAATACCAGGAGCGCGTGGCCAGGCTCGTGGCCATTGCAAAGCGCCGCCCCCTCAGCAAAGAGGAATTTGAAAAACTTCAGAAATGGCTCGCCTGTATGCGCATGATCTGCGATACCCCTTATATCCTGGATCAGGAGTGCCGTATATGCCCGAAGCTTCACGAACTGGCCTCTGTTCTGGAGGATCTTATAGGAGAAAACGGCAACAAGGTGCTCATATTCACTGAATGGGAGCGGATGCTCTTCCTCGTGCGTGAATTGGCCCAGGAGATGGAGATCCCCTTTGCCTGGCATACCGGGTCCGTGCCGCAGCAGAAGCGACGCCAGGAAATTCGACGGTTTAAGAAAGACCCTGAGTGCCGCCTTTTCCTGTCCACCGATTCGGGCAGCCTGGGGCTCAACCTCCAGGATGCAAGCGCCGTCGTCAACCTGGACCTCCCCTGGAACCCGGCAAAACTGGAGCAGCGCATTGGCCGGGCATGGCGGAAGCATCAAACAAGATCCGTAAAGGTCATCAACCTGGTGTCCGAAAATACCATTGAGCACCGGATGCTCGGCCTCCTGTCCCAGAAACAAAAACTTGCCGACACGGTCCTGGACGGCAAGGGTGATTTCCGAGCAGTCAAGATGCCTTCGGGGCGGGCAGCCTTGATGGAGCGCTTGGAGGCTCTTATGGGTGCCGATGGAGGAACGCTCCAGGCAAAGGCGAAGATTTCGCTCGCACCCAAAGAAGTCGCTCCGAAAGACCCCTACCAGGCATTCTATGAGGACATGGCCGGCCGTCTTTCCGACCGGCTCCTGCTGCTGGAATCCTGCCGGGGCGCCACGGGCCGGCCCACAATCCTTCTTGTCATCCAGGGAGATACCGAAGCATTCAGACCTGTTGCGGAAAGACTGGTGCACGACAATTTCACCCTATCCGGAGAGGTTCCCTTTTTGGAGCTGATGGAGCGAACGACTTATGAGACCATAAAGCGCCTTGTGGATTCCGGGGTCCTGAAGAGCGACAAACGGGGGCTCCGGCAGATCCATTGCAGCTCGATCCTTACAGAGATCCCTTCAGCGCGAAACCGCTTATATAAGAAAGCACAGGACGTCTTTGCAGGAGCCGAGCGCAAGATCAAGATGGGGATGTTGCTGTTCGAGGGAGGGTTTTTCTTGGAGGCCTCAACGCCGGTACGGGAGGCGGTGGAACTGGCATTAAAGGCTGCTGCGTGCCTGGCAGGGGAGGAGACATCCGGAACCGGAGATGATCCCGTGTCGTTGAGGCTTGTGGAATCCACGCTTGTTCCTGAGCGGCTTTTGCCTGACACTGCTCTCACTACGGTAGCAAGAGTGCGCGACGCTTTGGGAAGCGACGCTTTGACCCACCAGGATAGCGCTCCAAAGCTCATCCATGAGTGCAGGGATCTTGTTGAGCATGTGAACCACGGGCTGATTAAAGCCGCCCTTGAATAGGCCCCGCATGGTTGAACATGTTCCGGGCGTAAATACTGAAAAGGTGTGCGAGGGCGCCGGAGGCACCTATTGATCATCTCGAAATAGTATTGACGGTTCCTTCTTCACACCGTGACATTTCCGTAAGTGATACTGGGCCAAGTGTTTGTAGAATATGTTACTGAGACGGGCGTTTAATCCGTTTTCCGAAGGAGGGAAGGCCGGCATATTTTAAGTCCATGGCAAGAGGGCTTATGCGAATGAACAAGGCTAATTCGGCCGACGCAAAAAGCAGCGCGGCTGATTAGCAGAGTTAGCCGTATGAGGAGAAACACGATGACTGTGGTCAAACTTGTCCAAAAACCGATTTTTACCACAGAGGCACGGAGGACACAGAGAAGAGTTTTTGTTTCTCGGGAGATACCGAGAAACAAAAAGATTCTGTCCTGAAATCCTTACACATCGCGCGGTGATTGACAAATACTCTTTCCTTCGTACAGGTCGTACCCACCATCATGGACAAAATGATGCAGGATCAGGATCCTGAGAGATTGGCTCGAGTTACCCAAGCATTTCTGAAGATGAAGAAGTTTGATCTCGCTGAGCTGCAAAGGGCATATGATGGGACGTAAGCGAGAAAGATGAAATCATGGCTAACGAAAAACTCCAGGCCAATGATCAACTCCGACAAGCCCACAAGAGAAGAAATTGCCGCTGCAAGGGGGAAAAGCGTTCGCGATGTGAAGCAGGAGGACTTATGACACGGCAGGCCGGGATTCAAGTCGCCGCCTTCAGCTTTCAGCTTGCCAGGGCGGGCAACGAAAAGTCGCGGGTGTCGAAAAGATGCCTGAAGGGAAGCGTGAGGGTTTCCCTCAGGGCGAGTTTCCAGGTGGTGCAGCCTGCATAGAACTCAAGCAGGGCAGGGTTGGGCAGGGGCGTGATCTTTCCCTGCGAGAGATCGAACCGGATCGGTTCATAATGAATACGGCGACCTTCCCCGTCCACGTCCCAGAAAATGAGATCCTTGAAATAGTGCACGGCGATTGCGGGCCGGTGTCTCTCCACTTTGAAGCGCAGGCCGGGCTGTTTCTGGAAAGGAAGCTTGTATCGATACTCGAGAAATGAAAACTCCTTGAAAGCGGCCATTTCATCCAGGAAACCCTCCATGGTATTGAAACGATCGTTTCCCAGAATGTCCACTGCTTCGATGTTACGTCCTATGGCGCCTGCGATTGCCGCGGCTTCAGCGGCAAACTCAAGAAGGGTTTGTTTCAGAGGCGGGACGGTCGCCGCAGTGTCCCCGGTTTTATCCCTTGCGCGAATGGCTTCATTCACTCTTGTTGCCCAAATGTCGTAGTCCGTCAGCGCCATTTTCATCCCTTTGCAATAGATGCATTAATCAGGTAATCATAGAACGAGTCCGTTTCAACATCCTTTGTGTTGGGGGTCTGGCACGGCAAGTATTTGATGTAGGACCGAACGGTGCTGAAGGGAGCTCCAAAAATGGGCCTATCATGCGTTTTCGACGGCAAAAAGGGGTCCCCTGATATTACGTTAACGGACGTCTCTTATATTCCAACCATTCGAAAAGAGGGAAAGTGTTAGAGATGACAGAACTGCCGGATTTTAATCAGCCCGTCATGACGATCGCACACCAGGACATGGTGACACTGCGCGAGGATTATACCGTTCAGCAAGCATTGGACTACATTAGGTCACATGGTTTCGGAGAGAAGATTGTATATTTCTATGTGGTGAACGGAGACGGACAATTGAGGGGGGTTATCCTAACCCGACGCCTGCTCACTACGCCCTTGGAACAGCTTATTTCCGAGGTGATGATCAGACGCCTTATAACGATTTCCCAAAGTGCAACGATATTGCAGGCCTATGACTTGTTGGCTCATCATAAGCTTTTAGCGCTTCCTGTGGTGGATCAGCAGCAGCATATCCTGGGCGTAGTCGATGTCAGCATATTTATGGATGAGAACTATATAAAAGATATTACCCAAAGAAGGAAAGAAAGGCTTGAAATTCAAAGGCTTCATACAAGACTAAGAAGCATTCTTGATCATATGCGTGAGCTGGTGCTTTCCTTCTCATATCTTGAAGATTTTGATAAAGAAAGCATAAGTGATTTTTCATTTTTTGACGATCATCTTGTGGAGATAAATTCCTCGGCCCTGTCTTTTTATGAAGTGCCCGCATCCTATATCCTGAACAAGAAAATAAGCGTTTTCGATTTTATTCATGACCTCGATAAAGATATCGTTCTTGCCCATTATATAGGCTTGTTTGAGAAAGGCTTTTCTGAAATGACCTACAGAATAGTTACTCAGAGAGGCCAAATAAAATGGGTTTTGGATTACGGTCGTGTCGAGTATATGAAAACGGGGAAGGTAAGAAGGGTTAATCATATTCTTGAGGATATCACCGAAAAAAAGAAAGCACTCGATGAACTTCAGGCCAGTGAGCAAAAATATCGCCGGATATTCGAGCTTTCCAAAGACATGATATATATCCTTAAACCAAATGGACAGATAATCGATATCAATCCGGCAGGCATCAAACTTCTGGGACTAGGCAGCAAAGAAGAAGCGAAACAAAGAAATATAGCGGAGTTTCACGTTGATCCCGAAAC
>JAWOJI010000218.1:0-3728 GCA_046481735.1 Desulfatiglandales bacterium
CGCAACCTCGGCAGGATCCGCCGCTTTTACCTCTCCCCGCTCCAGGCCCTGTTTGTAGATGGCTTTAACGGCTTGCAGCATCCTGTGGTGGTACCCTTCCATGTCGTATCCGGGCGCGCCCTGGGGCGGGCCGAAGATGAGATTGTGGATCATTCTGAAAAGCTGCTGATTTGGAACCAGTTCTTCATAGATCCTGCGGTAGAGATAGAGAATCCTGTTCAGGACCGTCCCGGTCATCCTGGACGCTTCCCCGAGCAGCTCCTCCTGCCGCTGCGCCGCTCCGTCCAGTATGGCCCGAAACAGACCCTCCTTGTTTTGGAAGTAGTAGTAGAGAACGGGTTTTGTCACCCCGGCGAGAGCCACGATTTCCCGAACAGGGGTGCTGGCATAGCCTTTCTCGGAAAAAAGGGAAATCCCTGCGAGAAGGAGGGCCTGCTTCGCGCTCTGTTCACCCGTTTTATCCCGGCTTTCGACTTCAACCATTTTTCATTTACCTACCGGTAAGTAATCTAATATGGTCTCTTCTTTCTGTCAATGGAAACCTCTCCAAACCCTGAGAATCCCGTCCTCCAGTATGTCCCCTTTATAGGCCCCCTTTTTTGCGAATGTCTTCAGCATGGCCAAATTCTCCTCGAAAAGATACCCCACAGAACCCTTGAATCCCATGCGCTCGGCGTAGCGCTCAAGGCGGTCCTGAAGAAGCGTTCCAAGGCCGAGACCCCGGTGCTCTTCCCGAACCGTGTAGGCGACCTCGATCATGCCGGATTCCTTTCCTTCCGTTTCGTACCTGCCTACGGCGATGATGCGCTCCATGCCGATATCCCCCACGGCGGCCACATAGGCCATTCGGTCTTTGTAATCCAAGTTGACCATGGTCTGGGCCCTGGCGTGGGGCATGCTCCGCAACGGCCTGAAGTACCGTCGATAGACGGTTTCATCCGAATGGGAGTAGAAAAAATCCTGAAGCAAGGGCTCGTCGGTCGGTTTGATGGGGCGGATCGTCACGACAGTGCCGTTGGAGAGAGTCACCGTGTCTTCCTCTTCCTCGGGATAGGCGTGGTTCTCGGTTTGAAGGAGGATTTGATCCGGGTAAATGTAGGCCCGCTTTTTGGCTTCCTCCAGAAGCTCCTTCCGGAAACGGGGATGGGCGATGCTGATCAGCGCCATGGCCCGTTCCCGGATGGACTTGCCGTGCAGGTAGGCGATCCCATACTCTGTGACCACGTATTTTACGTCCCCACGGGTGGCGACTACGGCGGCCTGTTCCTGGAGATGGGCGCGGATCCGGGATTGGCGCCCATCCTTTGTGGTGGATGGAAGGGCTATGATGGACTTCCCGCCTTTGGACATGGCTGCACCCCGGATGAAGTCAAGACGTCCGCCGATGCCGCTGTAAAAATGATAGCCTTTGGACTCGGAGCAAATCTGTCCGCTCAAGTCCACTTCCAAACAGCTCCCAATAGAAACCATCCGCTCATTCTTCGCGATCACCATGGGGTGATACACGTACTCAGCGGGATAAAAGGCGATTTGCGGGTTTTCCCGCACGTAGTCATAGATCTTTCGGGTGCCGATGCAGAAACTGCAGACGACCCGTCCCTGATGAAGTGTCTTTCGCTCACCTGTGATCACTTTCTCTTCGATGAGTTCGATGAATTCATCGGAAATCACTTCCGTGTGAACGCCGAGATCCTTCTTGCTCTTGAGATAGGACAGGACACCGTAAGGGATGTGGCCGTATCCGACATGAATCGTATCGCCGTCATTGATCATTTTTGCGACGTTCCCGGCAATGCGGGCTCCAACATTGTCCAGATCCGGGTAATGAAATTCCATCAGAGGCTCGTCCTTTTCCACAAAGGCGCTGATTTTGTGGACAGGGATAAAGGATTCCCCCAGGGTCCTGGGCATGGACCGGTTGACCTGTGCGATCACGTATCTGGAGGACTCCACGGCCGCCTTCACGACGTCCACGGAAATCCCGAGGCTCACAAACCCGTGATCGTCGGGAGGAGAGACCTGGACAAGGGCCACGTCAATGGGCACGATCCCCTGCCGGAAAAGACCGGGGATCTCGGAAATGAAAGTGGGCGTGTAGTCCGCCCGCGCCTCGTTGATGGCATCCCGGGTGTTGGGGCCCACAAAAAAAGCATTGTGGCGGAAACGGTTGTCAAAGATTTTGTCCGCGTAGGGCGCCTCACCGAGAGCTAGGAAGTGAAGGATCTGAACATCGTGAAGACGGCTCGCCCGGTCGATGAGCCCCTGAACGAGGTACTGGGGCTCGGCGCAGGCTGTGGAAAGAAACACCTTGTGGCCTCTCTTGACCTTGCCGAGCGCGTCTTCGAGGGTCGCCTTTCGTTCCTGATACAAGCTTTTCCAGGGCATGGAAGAATCAAACCTCCAACAATGTCAATTTCAAAAAGCCGAACTGTTACAATTTTTCAATGAGCCAACGGGCAACCAGAAAAGGAAAGGGGCCATGAGCGACTGTCTGCCCATGGCCCCGGTGATTCCGCTAGGGGTTTCAGCCGCCCCGAAGCCATGGAAACCTAAAATAATAAGAACCGCAATTCAGAAGCGACAGGGTTTTATGGTTCATCAGGGCGGTTCCTCCGAGTGCCTTTGCGCGACCTCTCATGATCGTCGCTTCAGGATCTAGGCACCTCCGGAAACTCCTGTCAAGCCCGGCGAAGGTGCCTGATCGGGTTCTTGAAGTCCTCAGTGTCCTGAAATTCCGCTGAGATACTGCTTCAAAGCTTCGTTTTCTTTTTGACTCATCTCGACAAATTTCACACCCATTCCCGCAGGCTCTTTGACGGTAGCCTCAGCAGTGCTTCTTGCCCAGACCACTTCACAGGATATCCTGATAGGGTCCGGGAGATCGGGAAGCTGCAAGCGCAGCAGGAACTGTTCCCTCCGAGGGAGCGGCTTTTCGGTTTTGATGAAGAGCCCGCCGCTGCTGATGTTCCCGAGGTAAGCCCTCACAAAGGCCATGTCGTCCTTGTACGTGAGAGACAGGGTTTTCTTGACCCGAACCTCGGTTCGTGAAGAAAAATCGATGACCCGGTTGACCATCTTCTCGAATCGCTTTGCCATGGCCATCAGGATGTTTCTAAGATCCGAGGACAGTTCGTTGAATTCAGCGTCCAGAACGGTTCGGTCCACAACGCCCAGGGTGGTGTGGCCGATGGCGATTGCTGTGGCGGTGCGTTTTTTCCCTCCCAGGAAGCCGACTTCGCCGAAGAGCTCCCCTTCTTTGAGGACATCAATGACGTACTTCTTTCCCTGAATCATCTTGGAGATCTCCACGGCGCCTGAGAGCACCACATAGAGCCAGTCACCGGCAGTTCCCTCCTTGATAATTACCTGACCGTCGTCATAGGTTTCTTCAGAGGCAAAAGTGAACATGCGCGTCCTCCCGCTCTCTATGTCCGTAAACCTCCAGCAGACAGATTTTAGCATATAAGAAAAGCTCGGAACAGTCAATAAACAGTGCCTGATCTTCGTTCTTCAGTTTTGAGAGAGACCCCCATGCCCTAACCGGCAAACTTGAATTTAGAAAACCTGGCCTGTTAGGAATTCCCATGGGCTGTAAACTTTTTTCAGCCTCGAACGTCTCATCCCATAGGGAAAAACCCTTGCCCGAAAAGAGGCTGAACCGTTTACTCGGGGGATTTGATGGGATATGATAAGAGCTAGGAAGAGATAGCCGTCCCGGCCTTTGGTCC
>JAWOJI010000259.1:0-2643 GCA_046481735.1 Desulfatiglandales bacterium
TACATGGCGTTCCGAAAGATCTCCCATTCTCCGGCGATGACGCAGTCTATCAGCAACATTCCGGTGACCGGATCGACCAGCCCCTCATAAAAAACGTCCAGGCGCCCCGGGCCGGGCAGCAGATCGAATCCGGCGTAGAAAACCATGAGCGCCATAAGACCGAGCCAGAAAATGGGCAGTGAATAGCCAAGGAGCCCGATGACACGGGTAATGTGGTCGAGCAAACTTCCTCGTTTGACCGCCGAGAAAACACCTAAGAGAATACCGACGAAAACGCCGAGAATGGTTGCCGTCAGGGCGAGTTCCAGGGTCGCCGGAAAGACACGCAGAATATCCTGAAGCACCGGTTTTGCCGTCAGTACCGAGGTACCAAGATCGCCGCGCAGCACACTGGAAATATAAATAAAAAATTGCTGCCAGAGCGGCAGATGTAGCCCCATTTCGAGACGGGCTCGTTCATAGATTTCAGGGGATGCCTTGTCCCCCACCACCGCCAGAACGGGGTCGATGGGAACAACCCGGCCAATCAGGAAAGTGATGAGCAATAGACCGAAAAATGTGATCGCCACCATGACCAGGAGTTGCAGTGTCTGGTTGGCAGCTTTTCCCAGTCGCCGTGTTGTAAACAATGGGGGCATTGCAAAAATGATTCTGGCAAATTTATACGTTGCCCGTCTGCCTTCTGTCGTCCGGCAGACGGGCGTAAATATCATCGTTTACTTAGTAGTATGCTGATAAAAGTTGCTGTCGAAGGTGGGTCCGAGCACGAAGCCGTTCACATTGGCGCGTGCGCCGAGGATCTCAATGTCTTGAAACATGATGACGAAAGGAGAGTTCTGCTGGAATTGACGTTGCATTTCCAGATACATCTCGGCTCGCTTAGCGGCATCTTTTTCCAGAACGGCGGCATCGGCTTTTTTGGTCAGCTCGGGAATATCCCAGGCGTTTCTCCAGGCCAGTGGATTTGCTTTGGCGTCATCGGCGTTGTCCGGGTTACGGGCAAAGGTATCCGCATTGGTATGTGGATCCATGTAGTCCGGTCCCCAGCGACCGATATAGATATCATGGTTACGGGCACGATACTTGGTCAGGGTCTGCTTGCCTTCACCCGGAATGATTTCCAGTTTTATGCCGGCCTGAGCCAGTGTTGCCTGGATTGCCAGCGCCATTGAGGTGGTCGCCTCGTTGCTTCTGGTGTCCATGGTGACGGTGAATCCCTGCTCCAGTCCAGCTTCCTTTAAAAGCGCTTTGGCCTTGGCTACGTCAAGGGTGAATGGAGTCTCTTCAAGCGCCCCGAGAAAGCCCTTCGGCAGAAAGGCTTGATGGACTGTCGCCTTGCCATTCAGGATGGTTTGCTCCATACCCTTGTAGTCGATCAAATACTTCATTGCCTGCTGCACCTGTGGAATACGCAGGTATTGGTTTTTCTGGTTCAGCCCGAGATACCAGATGGCGCCCTTGGCTCTGCTGCGTATCGTCACATCGGTATTGCCGGCCAGCCCTTTTATATCATCGGGTCCAAGGTTTCTGGCGAGGTCGACATCCCCTTTTTCCAGAAGCAGGCGCTGGGTTGACGATTCTGTAATATGGCGAAGAATGATGCTCTTCAGTTTGGGCTTATCTCCCCAATACTTTTCATTGCTTTCAAGCACCAGCGTTTCTGAAGGCTTCCAGGTTTTAAGGGTGTAGGGACCGGAACCGGCATAGGCGGTTTTGAGCCAGTCATAGCCTAAATCGCCGTCTTTTTCGTGAGCCATCACTTCTTTCATATCAACAACCGAACCGGGAGTGGCGGTCAGGCAGTAGAGAAAGAAGGTCGGCGCATAGGGTTTGTCGATAACAAGCTTGACGGTGCTGTCGTCGACCTTGACGATGGTCGTGTCGAGGTTCTCCTTGGTGAAACCGAATTGGGACAGGATAAAGGCAGGTGATTTATCGAGTAAGATGACCCGTTTCAGGGAAAATACCACGTCATCGGCGGTCAGTTTGTTGCCGGTGGCAAAGGTGATGCCTTGCCTGATTTTGAACACGAAGCTCAAGCCGTCATCGGAGATGGTCCAGTTCTCTGCCACGCCTCCGTAGATATTACTGACATTATCGACCTCATAGTTGATGAGCCGATCATAGGTGTTGGCGGCATATTCGGCTCCGGAGAATTCGAAGATTTCCGCGGGATCAAGCGAGATGATGTCGTCGATTTTCGCGGCCATCACCAGCATGTCCTTCGGTGTGGCGGCCTGGGCAAACTGGCCTGCGAAGAACAGTAGAACAAACGCGCATAAAAACACCCTTTTCATGATATTCCCTCTCCTCTTGTGATTGTTGATGATTGAATCGCTTTTGTAAGGGCCTGTTCCAGTTATTCCAAACCCTTTCCTTCTAACAAATATCCCCTTCATTATCACTGACTAATTATTATTCCAAGTAAATTCATCCAATAAGAATTCATTTGCCTAACATGGCCAGGAATATTAATATCATTCCTTCGCGGGCTAATGGCAGCGGCAAGACCCATTTCAAGGATCCCCTCTGGAGGCTAAGGACAATGAATGATCGGAGGTCTGATAGGACCATAGGGGCGAAAATTGTTAAAATCGAAAACGATCTGCTCTCCAAGAGCTGATCGTTCTTAGAATTATCCCG
>JAWOJI010000383.1:0-8553 GCA_046481735.1 Desulfatiglandales bacterium
GTTGAACTGGATCAGCGCAAAGAGGGAGAACCGGACCAGTCGCCCCCTCTCACCTTCCCTTCGGAATACCCGATTGTGGCTTCGAAACCCGCTGAAATCAGTGAGCTCTTGAAGGGCCTCGACGACGTCTTGAGCAAGATCAGAGCCATCGACCTGGACGGGGTAGTGGGAAAATTCGAAATGAACATGGACCTTATCGGCGATGCCTTCAGGCAGGCGAATTTTGAAGGGCTCTCACACAAAGCGGAGAAGACCCTGGACGGAATGAATCAACTGATGGATCAAGAGCGTTGGAACGAGATTCTGGAGAGTCTCCAAAACGCAATCGAATCAGCCGATTCCTTGTTTGCCCGTGCCGGGAAAACATTCGACCGGGCCGAATCCATCATGGGGGAAACGGGTGACGTCCTCACAGAAGCGTTGAAGGATCTCCGGGATGCCGCACGCAGAGCCAACACCGTTCTGGATAGGGCATCTTCCCTGACCGGAGGCGCGGAGGACACTCTCGCCGCCATGCGAAGCCGGCTCGTGTCCACAGCTCAAAATCTTGAGAGGGCCAGCCGAAACCTGGACCGATTGATGGAACTGGTCGCCGATCAACCCTCTCAACTGTTCTTTGGAAGGCCTCCTCCTGAACGGGAACTGAAGGAGTAGCTCGAAAGAGCCGGTATTGTTCAACGGTGGCTGCATCGAAAAAATACTTGTCCGGCAGTGGAGGCCATGACCGGAACCTCTCAACAAAGGGGCGTTTGCAAGCGCTTTTGAAGGACACCAGAGAATTTGGGCCGAAAACCAACCACTGTCCGCTTCAGCCGATAGATTGAGGAACAGGGAGTTAACAATGATACGTTTCTTTGCCCGACCCAGAGCAATGTGGACCGTGCTCCTGTTTTTCTTCCTCCTCGCTTCCTGCGCAACCATGAAGCAGCCGAGCCTGAGGATCGAGCACTATACACTGGAGTACGCGCCGCCCGAGCATCCGGAACGGCCGCCTCTGCCCGTGGTTGTCAAGATTCAGCGCTTCAGAGTGGCCCCCTCCTACGACACCCTGCAGATGGTTTACAGGGACCGCTCTTTCAAGAGATCGACCTACACCTACCACCGATGGCGTGCTCATCCAGGGGATCTCGTCAGTGATTACCTTGCTCGCGACATGAGGCATTCGGGCCTGTTCAGGGCCGTGGTGCAGGATGAAAGCGCAATTGCCCCGACCCACGTTTTGGAAGGATCCCTGGACGAGTTTTTCGAATGGAATGATGAACAGGGATGGAAGGCGGTCCTCTCCCTGACGGCCACCCTGATCCGGGCGGGAGAGAGTGATATCAGCCGGAAGATCCTTTTTCAGAAGGCTTTTCGAACCCTCCAGCCCTGCAGGGAGAAAACCCCGAACGGCCTCGTGGAAGCCATGAGCGAGGCGATGGCCCGCCTTTCAAAGGAAATAGCGGAAACCCTGCATGAGCACTTGTCACCGGTCGGTGGCGAGTAGTCACTCAAAACTGCGCGTCGAGTGCCGGGCGTTCACAAATGACAACGGACGGCTGACCACTGACAGGTACCCACATGAAACCCATTCTTATCCCCCTGAAACAGGACAGGCCCGGCTTTGAAAAGTTCATCGGCGCGTGGTTCTGCCCTGGAGATCCCTCGGTCGTTGTGGATGTCGGTCCGTCCCGTTCCGTCGGCCTTCTGATTCAGTGTCTCCGCGAACTGGCGATCGAGAAGGTTGACATCGTGCTTCTCACCCACATCCACGTGGATCATGCAGGAGGGCTGGCCGAGTTTCTCCATGCTTTTCCCATGGCCCGGGTGATCTGCCACGGCAAAGCGATCGGCCACCTGATCGAGCCGGACAAGTTGTGGATTGGAACCCGGAAGGCCCTCGGCGAGCTGGCTTTCATGTATGGCCCCATCAGTCCGGTGGAAAGGGACAGACTCATCCCTCACACGGAAGCGCACGTCCCGGGCATCACGGTCATTGAGACTCCGGGCCACGCCCCTCATCATCTTTGTTTTGTCTGCAAAGCGAACCTTTTCGCCGGCGAAGCGGGGGGAGTTTACCTGAGGGCGGGCGGCCTGGAGTATCTCCGACCTGCCACGCCGCCGATCTTCTTCTTGAAGGAGTTTCTGGAAAGCGTCGATCGGTTGATTCTTCAGGGGGATCTCCCCATCTATTACAGCCACTTTGGAAGAGCGGATGCATCCCGCCTCATGCTGCAAAGAGCCAGGGACCAGTTGCTCTTGTGGGATGCTGTTGCTTCGGAGGAATCGTCGAACGATTACAGCGATGTCGACGATCTCATCGAAAGGTGCGTCGAAAGACTGCTCAAAGAGGACCTCGAACTCAAGGCCATAAACGTCATGGCCCCTGACGATCGAGCGAGAGAACTGTTCTTCTTGAAGAACTCCATGAAGGGCTGCCTGATGGGACATCTCCAGGATCGCTCAAGCCATTCTCTGAAGTAGCCTTCTCAAACGATCTCTGAGGGTTCTAATCATTTTTTCCGATCCGCTTCTGCCGAGATAGCGCCGCCGCGCCTCGTCGCTCACGGTTTCCGGGCAGTGGCGAAGCCGGTACTTGGTAACCGCGTTCAAGTCATCGATAAGGAATCTCCGGTAGATGGATCTGAACGGATAAAAACGGAATTCCCTTTCCAGAATGGCGGCCGACCAATCAATGACCGTGGGCTTGCCGTCCATCCCGACCAGGATGTTCGCAGCCCTCTTGAGGTCGCAATGGCAAATCCCCCTCCTGTGAAACGCTTCCACCAGCACCGTCAAATCATCAAAAAAACTCCCCGGGAGCATCCCGGTGTGCTCGGCCTCTTCCAGGTTTTTCCCCGGGATGTGTTCCAGAACGAGCGCCAGTCCGTCCACAACGCCGTAAAGGGCCGGTGTTCCTGCCACTCCCCCGAGCTTTCGATAGGCTTTGTTCTCCCTCCACACCAGGAAGCGGCCGATCAGGTTTCGGAACAGGATGCCGTTGGCGCTGAAATCCTTGACCACCGCTTTTGCGCCCTTTTCCTCGATGCTGTAGATCGAGGGGCGCGTGGACGAAGGCTTTCGAATGAAATGGGCGTTGATCCGCTGTAAATCGGAGCGTCGCAGGGTTTCAAACATGTTGCTTCTTTGCCTTCACCTCCTCGCGGAGCCAGCCGTACCAGTTCTCCAGGCCCTCGCCCGTCTTGCAAGAAACCTCAAAAATGCGCATGCCGGGGTTGATGTTCAGGGAATCCTCGCGGATCTTTTCAACGCTGCAGTCCACGTATGGAAGAAGGTCAACCTTGTTAATGAGCAGGACCGCGGATTCATGGAACATGAGGGGGTACTTGGAAGGCTTGTCATCCCCTTCCGCCACGCTCAGGATCATGACCTTGCAATCCTCTCCGATCTTGAACTCGGCGGGGCAAACCAGGTTCCCTACGTTTTCCACCACAAGCAGGTCCAGCGCCTGGAAGTCAAATTGGCTGAAGGTCTCCCTGATCATGTTCCCGTCCAGGTGGCAGGCGCCGCCCGTGTTGATCTGCACGGCAGGAACGCCTTTTTCCGCGACCCGTTCCGCATCCCGGGAGGATTGAATGTCTCCCTCGATGACTCCGATTCGCATCTCCCCCTTCAGTGCATCGATCGTTCTCTCCAGAAGGCTTGTTTTCCCCGCCCCCGGCGAACTCATCAGGTTAATGACAAGGAGTTTGTGTTCCTCGAACAATGCCTTGTTCTGCGCCGCGATCCGCTCGTTGGCTTCGAGAATGTTCCTTACGACCGGTACTTTCATGCACCCCCTCCGGGTCATTCGTCATTGGTCATTGGTCATTTGTCACTCGTCATTTGTCACTCGTCATTCGTAAAGCCTGTCCAAAATGAGATCTTCACATCAAAGGCTCGAAGGACGCAGAGAATTCATTAAACGGAAAAACCCCTTTGCGATCTTTGCGCCTTTGCGCTGAACCTACTATTCCACTTCCATCTCCACGATGGAGAGATCCTGTCCCGCGATGGAGTCGATCCGGGTGCTCGAGCACTCGGGGCACACAAACACATAGTCCTTGACCTCAAACTCGTTCCCGCACTCCCGGCACGAAGCGCGCAGCGGGATGATTTCCATGTCGAGCCTCGCCCCCTCCAGGGCCGTTCCCTCCGTGATCACCTGGAAGCAGAAGGAAAGCGCATCAGGAACAACGGCGGACATCCGGCCAATATGAAGACGGACGGACTTGAGGGATCTTGCCCTGTGCTTTTCCATCTCTTCTTCGAGAATCGCGATCAGGCTCTGGGCAATGGACATCTCATGCATAAGAATACCGGGGCACGGGACACGGAGCACGGTCCACGGCTAGAACATCGTCGTCTGAAATCACCCATGTCTTCGAACGCATTTCTCTGTTGTCCCCACGTAGTGAAACGTCTTTATCCGTGCCCCTTGCGCCCTGTACCGTGCTCCGCTTTTTATCCCTGCATCAGGGCTACGGTGAGAGAGTTGATTTTCTGCCTTGCATCGTTGAAGACGCCGGACAGGTTGAGGGAATGGTTTGCAAAAATACTGCCCGGATATCCGTTAAAGACAATCCAGGGCTCGAACTGGCATCGACCAAGCACCTCCAGGATCTTGTCCGCCATCTGGAGAGAATTTTTATCCGTGAGCACATCGCTGAAATCAAACCGGATCGCACGAAAGGATTCGTAAAGGGCATAAGCCACGCCTTGGGCATAGTAGAAATTGTCGTCGATTTTGTGCCACGGGATTTCGATGTTCACCATGGCGCCGGGGCTGATCACTCCTTTCTGTTCTTCAACCGAAAGGGTCGTCTTCATGTCCTTGGGAGCATTGATGAGCCTTGTGTTGGCGCCGCCCATCAGGGAAAGGTACTGATTGAGGAGTTCGACAAGGTTGTCCGCTCTTGCATAAAAATGAGAGGTTCCTGTCACCAGATCTTTATAATAGGCATCGAGATGAGAGTGAGCAATTTTCCATTTGCTCTCCGCAGAAGGAAACCACCACTTGTAGGGATCATTGGACAAAGCCGTAAAAGCGGCCTCTGCGTTCGAGTCCAGCTTGTCTGTTGTCCTCATGCGGGACAAATTGTCGCGGAGGACACGTGTGTTGTACCGAACCACCTCCAGCACGCCGATCTGGAAATTCGGCATATTGTCCAGAAAAACAGTGGGCCAAAAGATATCATTGGGCAGCCAGTTGTCGGCCATATCTTTGACAAGAGCCTGGTTGATTCCTACGAACTGCGCCCCCTTCGCTGTTTTATCCATGCCTTCCAGGGCATGATACCCCGGCTTTCGGGAGTTCACAATCATAACGACAAGGGTAAAGATCACAAGAAGGGCAAGCATCACCAGGATCATGCCCTTGTATTTTTTGCCTTGTGCCTTTTCTTTCTCCATCTTCCTTCCCTCCCCCTCTTCTGCCGGCAGCCCGAGGGCATGGCCGGTGGTCTGTCATCACGCAAAAAGGATGCCGGCCTTTACGGCTTCTCGCAGTAATCCCGGATGCTTTCCATAAACTCCTCATTGATCGGGATAGTCTTGTGGTGAAAAAAACGGCATTGTTCACGTGTCCCATGGCATCGATGTCTCTGAACCGCACGGTGAGGTCGGCAACGATTTTCTTGTGCTCCTCCATCTTTCTCTTCCTCTCTGCCGTCTCCATGGCGCTTTCAGGTTTATACAATCAGCTCAGGTCAAAGTCAAACAGGGTGAAAACATTCGACCCTGCAAGCCTTTTCTGATAATATCCTGCTCGAAAGGGGACGATATGAGCAAGCACATGCAAATCGACATCCGCCTTCTCTCCTTCTATGAGAGGGGATTCAAGACTCATTTCCCAAAGCTCGCAAGGGCCATGGAAAGCTCCGGCTACAAGGACACCGTCGATGAGGAGAGGTCCCTGTACGACCTGGTGGATGTTCTCCGCTCCATGGGCAATGACAAGAAGGCGCCCGACTCTCTCAAAGACATTCTGAAGCCTTTTGTAGGGAAGCTGGTTCCCCTGAAGGAGGCGGCGCGGGAAGAGCTCCTGGCGCGAAGGCTCAACAGCCTCGATCGGCTGCTTTACACCATGGAGGACGATTTCGAGGCCTTGGAAAGGGCTATTAAAGGGTGGGCTCCGGAAGAAGATTCCTGAAGGGCGCCCTGGCGCCGCCCTTCTCTCAGAGAAAACCCTTTTGCCAACCTCAAATAAATGAACTATGATTGGTTAATTTTTCTTGGGAGGCTTCACGATGGAAAAGGCATTGTTGAATGGGAAAAAGGTCCTCATAGTGGACGACGAACCGGATGTGCTCGATACGCTGGAAGATCTGCTCTCCGATTGCGATATCCAAAAAGCCTCCACTTTCGAGGAAGCGAAGGCGCTTCTGGAGAAGGAGAACTTTGACATCGCTGTTCTGGACATCATGGGCGTTGACGGGTACAAGCTCCTGGAGATCGCCAAAGCGAGAAAAGTCATTCCGGTCATGCTGACGGCCCATGCCCTCAGCCCCGATCACACCATGTGGTCCTACCAGCGAGGCGCGGCGCTGTACGTTCCAAAAGACAAGATCGTGAACATAACGGATTACCTGGAGGACGTCCTTCAGGCCGTCAACGCAGGCAAAAGCACGTGGTGGCGATGGTTGGAACGGTTCGAATCCTACTATGAAAAGAAATTTGAATCCGAGTGGAAGTCCAAGGGAAAGGATTTCTGGAAATCCTTACCCTACACCTGATTCGGGCTTGTTCAGTGGGGCCGGCCTGACCGGGAAAGGCCTCCCGCTTTTCGTCTGATTCGCTTCACCGCGACCGAAGAGGCCAAGGCAAGGCCCGCAAGGACCAGCACCAGGATTCCGAAGACGGCCCAGGTCGCAACCGTGCCACGCGAAAGCAGGTTCAGAGGGTTCAGGCCGGCCTCCTTGACAATCCTTCCAAGAGGTTCACGGTACTTCTCGGGAATGTCCGGCAAGGCGTCCCCTGTTCGATCTTCGAAACTGCGGATATACTCGACGACTCCAACCCATTCCTTGAGTTCCTGGATGCCCTCTCTGCTTTTGTCCGCATCCACCCTGTAAGCCGCCAAATCCTCGATAGGTTCTCCATCCCGGTTCTTTGGTACGATATTGAGAAGGTTGTAGGTAAAACCACCGATCACTTTCAGAAAGGTCGTGTCGTAAATATTGGCCGCCACCCGGTACAAGGTTTTGTTGGACGAAGAATAGTCCAGAGGCTCGTACCCCTCCTCCTCCGACCCGATCCAGACGTTCGTCACGCGGTCGAAAAGCACACGGTAGGGGTTGTAGGTAAACTTGATCCCCGACACTTGCAGGAAATAGGCGCTCCCTTTGAGGGGGTAGACACTGGCAACGATCTCCATGGCTTTCTTTATTTCCGAAGCGTAAACATAGCAGGTCACGAGCGGGTATCCCATGGTGTCGTCCATGCCGATCCCCAGCGGGATTGTGCGAAACACGTCGGCCACCGCGAGGTTGCCCGATTTCCCGGCCATGAGGCTGTCCCGGATCACGCCGTTGGCCTCGATCGCCACCTTCACCTCGGTCACGGGATCGGAGGGGTCATGGTCATGCTTATTCACGTACCAGCGGATGCTGTCGGCAATCAAATTGCCCAGGGTTGACTCGTCTTCCACAATCTCCAGGTCGAAATCGGTTTTTCCGATCACCTGCCGGTAGGTGAGCCCGTGCTCGCTCAGGACCCGCTCGTCGATCATGTGGATGAAGGAATCGATCTTGCCTTGGGTCGCAGGGTCCGCCGGTATGGAATCGTCGATGCGCACCAGTCGATATTCCTTCATTTGCAGAGCTTCCCCGTCCCATGAAAGATCCATCACGCCCACCGCCTTCCCGTATTCCCCGGCCTGCACGATGAGCGTGTTCTTCACTGCCAGCGGCTGATCCAGATAGGTGTGGCTGTGCCCGCTGACAATGATGTCGATTCCCGGAACCTTTCTTGCGAGTTCCTCGTCCTCTGAAGTCTTGCCGATGTAGAGGCCGCCGTGGGACAGGCAGACCACCACATCCACCTTCTCCCTTTCGCGCAGAAGCTGCACCATCTCCCGGGCCGTCTCCACAGGGTCCCGAAACTTCACGGGAGACGCAAAGGGCGCATCTCCAGCGGCAATCCTGCCCATGACCCCGAAAAAACCGACCCTCAACCCATCCGCTTCACGGATCGTGTAGGGCTTCACGAGGCCGCTTCGGAAGACTTCTTCCAGGGTGTCGTCCTTGCTGCTTTCCTGGCTGAACAGCGCACTGGAAAACACGATCTCCGGCAGTCCGCCCCTGCCGTGGGCCGTATCTATGATCCGGGCCAGTCCCTTGGGAAAAAAGTCGAACTCGTGGTTGCCCAGGGTGACGATGTCGTAGCCCATTTCTTTCATGAGCCGCAGCTCCAGGGCATCCTCCCGTGCGAGCATGTGAAAGAGGGATCCCATGGTAAAATCGCCGGCATCCAGGACGAACACCGGGTTCGTGCGTTTTGCCCTCTCCCCCTGGATGAGGGTGGCGATTCTGGCCCAGCCGCCGAGGGTGCGGTCCACGTTGGTTTGCTCCGGGA
>JAWOJI010000436.1:0-4259 GCA_046481735.1 Desulfatiglandales bacterium
TTTTCCAGGAGAAGGGATGTTTCCGGGAAGTAATGGGCCTCCAGACCCTGCGTTGTCAGGTCATCCACCAGCTTCCTCGAAGAGAACCTTTCGTTCTGGGGGATTTTTCCCATCAGAGGCGGCTCAGGGATCAGGACGACATCCGCCTGGGCAAAAGAAGAGGCATACTCGCGCTGAAACGTGTTCCGCCGGCTGGAATTGGATCTGGGCTCAAATGCGGCGATAAGCCTCCTCCCTCGATACTTGTCCCGAACGGCCCGAAGGGTTTCTCTCACCGCCGTGGGATGGTGGGCAAAATCGTCGAGCACCAAAATGCCATTTCTCTCGCCCTTGATCTCCTGCCTCCTTTTCACCCCCTTGAAAGAGGCCAAGGCTGTAAGGATGGATGGAGTTTTGATTTCGAGGAAATCGGCCAGGGCCACCGCGGAAAGAAGGTTGGACACGTTGTGCCTGCCATAAAGAGGGGTTGCAATCGGCAGGGAGCTTTCGAAGTTCTTGAAAACTTCGAGCCGGGTTTCGGTCGCTCGAATGGAGATGTTGCGAGCCGACCAGAGGGCCCCATCCTCGAGACCGTAGAAGATGACCGGGCAGCGGGCTTCCCCGGACTCGGCCACGACCAGAGAATCGTCCCGGTTCGCAATCAGGAGGCCTCCTTGAGGAATCAGGCGAAGCAGCTTTCGGAAACTGCTTCTCACGTGCTCCAGATCCTGGTAGATGTCTGCGTGGTCGAATTCGATGCTGGTGAGGATGACGATCCAGGGCGAGTAATGCAGGAACTTAGGCCCCTTATCGAAGAACGCCGTGTCATATTCATCGCCCTCGATCACGAAATAGGGCCCTTTCCCTTGCCTGAAACCGCTCAGAAAATTCCCGGGAATTCCGCCCACGAGAAAGCCGGGCTCCAACCCGGCGCATTCAAGTACCCATGCGACCAGTGCGGTTGTGGTTGTTTTTCCGTGAGTGCCTGAAATGACGATAGATTTTTTGTCCTTCAAGGCAAAGCTCTGGAGGGCCTGGGGCATGGAGAGGTAGGGAATGCGAAGCCTGGAAAGCTCAATCGCCTCGGGGTTCAGTTTCGTGACCACATTGCCGACAATGACGAGGTCCGGGTGGGTCTGAAGATTTGAAGGCTCATATCCCTGGAAAACCGGGATGGAAAGACTCTCCAGGTAGGTGCTCATGGGGGGATAGACGCTTTGATCGGAACCGGTCACGATAAATCCCTGCTCCTTGAGCATTCCCGCAAGGGAGGCCATGCCGGTGCCGCAGATGCCTATCAGGTGAATCCGCCGGACTCTGGGGGGCAGCCTGTTGTACTCAGGAATGAGCGCGGCTGCAGTAGGCTGTTGAGCTTCCATAAAAAAATAATTGCTATCCTAAAAAATCAATGATATTAAAAACAGTTTGAGTTTGACTCCCAAGGAGCTGGACCATGGCCAAAATGTGTGACATTTGTGGAAAAAAGCCGACCGTCGGCTACAACGTGAGCCACGCTCACAATAAAACCAAGGCACGCTGGTATCCCAATCTCCAGAAGGTGAGAACCGTCAAGGACGGGCGCAATGTCAGGCTCAGGGTTTGTACCGCCTGCATTCGTTCCGGTCTGGTGTCCAAGGCTTGATCAATCCCTTTCGACCAAAAGGACGTTTTTCAACTTCTTGATGGCCCCCATGATGTCCTGGAGCTGTCTGTAATTCTCAACCTCAATGGTGAAGTGGGAGACTCCCTTTCGGTCGGGTGTCGTCTGGACGTCCGCCTGCAGGATGTTGGCGTCCTTTTGGGCCATGATGGCGCTGATGTCTGCAAGGATGCCCTTTTTGTCCGTAGTGACCACTTTCAGAGCTGCGACGTAAGCCGTGTGATCCGAAGGTTCCCAAACCACTTCCACGACCCGTTCCGGTTCGGAATCCGCCACGTGGCGACAATTGTGCTTGTGAATGGTGACCCCCCTTCCTCTCGTCAAGTACCCGACCACATCTTCCCCCGGCAGTGGATGGCAGCAGTTGGCAAAGCGAACAAGCAGGTCATCTAATCCCTTGACCTTGATGCCCGCGGTGCTCTTCTTCCGCTTGATCCGGGAAACCACCTTGCTGACCAACCCGGGCTCGGATTCCGCAGGAATGTCCACTTTCGGTCTCAACCGGCCGACGACTTGCTGGGCCGATATTCTGCCGTAACCGATGTTGGCAAAAAGATCCTCCTGGGAATGAAAAGAGAGATCTTTGGCGACTGCGGCGAGCTGATCGCTCTTGGCGATGTTGGTCATGGTAATCCGCGCCTGTGCGAGGCTTCTTTCAAGGATCTCTTTTCCCAGGTTGATGCTCAGGTCTCTTTCCTGACGCATGATCCACTGCCTGATCTTGGTCCTTGCCCTCGGCGTCTTCACGAAATCCAGCCAGTCCTTGCTGGGATGGTGTTTTGCGGAGGTTACGATTTCCACGATGTCGCCGTTCCTCAACTGGTAGCGCAAGGGCACCATTCTTCCGTTGACGCGGGCGCCGATGCACTTGTCGCCGATTTCAGAGTGAATGGCATAGGCGAAATCAACCGGGGTGGCCCCCTTGGGGAATTCTTTGACCTCTCCCGTGGGAGTAAAGACATAAACCTCGTTCGGGAAGAGATCCATGCGCACCGTGTCCATGAACTCCCGGGGATCCTGAAGACTCTTCTGCCACTCGAGAAGTTGCCTGAGCCAGGAGAACTGCTTTTCGTCTATCTTGTTTGCTGCGGACCCTTCCTTGTATTTCCAGTGGGCGGCGATTCCTTCTTCTGCGACGTTGTCCATTTCCCAGGTTCGGATCTGAACCTCCATCCTTTGCCCCAGGGGCCCGATCACGGTTGTATGGAGGGATTGGTACATGTTGGCCTTGGGAAGGGACACGTAGTCTTTGAACCGTCCCGGCACCGGTTTCCAGGTGGCGTGGATGATTCCCAGCACTTCATAGCACTCCTTTACCGTGCCCACGATAATGCGGAACGCGAGGATGTCGTAAACCTGATTCGGGCTCAGGTTTTGCTCCTTCATTTTGGTGTAAATGCCGAAGAGGTGCTTCTGTCTTCCCTTGATGGTGGCCTTGATATCGGCCTCTCTCAGTTTTGCGGCCACGATTTCGATGACTTCCTGGATGAACTTTTCCCGAACCTCCTTTCTCTCCGTGAGTTCCGCTTTAATCCTCTCGTAAATTTCGGGTTCCAGGTAGTAGAGGCAGAGGTCTTCCAGGGCGGATTTGAGCCAGTAGATGCCCATCCTGCCTGCAAGGGGTGCGTAGATGTCGATGGTCTCCCGTGCGATTTTCTCCTGTTTTTCCTCGGGCTGGTACCCGAGGGTCTGCATGTTGTGAAGGCGATCTGCAAGCTTGACAATGATTACCCGGATGTCTGTGGCCATGGCGAGAATCATTTTGCGCATGTTCTCGGCTTGCTGTTCCTCCCTGGTGCTGAACTGCATCTTGCTGATTTTGGTCACACCATCCACGATGCCGGCCGTCTCCTTGCCGAAGAGGCGCTCCAGTTCGGATGGCTCCGCCGTCGTGTCCTCGAGGGTGTCGTGAAGGAGACCCGCCGCGACACTGACCACATCCATTTTCATCTGGGTGAGGATGTGTGCGACTTCAAGGGGGTGCGAGAGGTAGGGCTCGCCTGAAAGACGGATCTGCCCCTGGTGGACTTTGGCTGAGTATACGTAGGCTTTTTCTACGAGGCTGATGTCGGCCTTGGGGTGGTAAGTCTGGAGTTTGGAGGTGATATCATTTAATCTGATCATAAAGCTCTTTGACTTTGGACCGGGCGGCCTCGGCCGCCTGAGCAACCGGGATCAGGGAGCTGTCTTTGTCCGATCGAACTTTGAGCTCCACCAGCCCCTGTTTCAGGGTCCGCTCCCCCACGGTGATTCGGACCGGCGTGCCCATGAGGTCGGCATCCTTGAACTTCACGCCCGGCCTCACATCGCGGTCGTCCAGAAGAATATCCAAACCATGGGACAAGCAACCTCCATAAATCCTTTCCGAAGTTTCAACGACATCTTTTTCGTGCATCTGCAGGGGCAGCAGAGTCACCTCAAAGGGCGCTATGGATATGGGGAAAATGATGCCGTCACGGTCATGGTTCTGTTCGATAGCGGCTGCGACTGTTCTGGCAATGCCTATCCCATAGCATCCCATGAAAAAGAGCTTTTCTTCACCCCGCTCATCGAGGAAAACAGCGTGCATCGACCGGCTGTATTTGGTGCCCAGTTTGAAAACGTGGCCGACCTCGATGCC
>JAWOJI010000081.1:0-2771 GCA_046481735.1 Desulfatiglandales bacterium
TAGAAGCAGGCGAAATACGCATCCCTCACAGAATTCTGAAGACGGCCTGCGGATAAGTTCTCTTTTTGTGATGCAAGATCCTGGTCTGCTTTCTCAAGCCAATAGGCGATGATTTTTTGCTGCGTCACGGTATGACTGCTCCATCCCGGAGGATTTCTGAATAAATTGGAAATTGCGTAAATAAACCGCCCTTCCACTCCTCATTTGATACGAAAAGAGGGGTGAAAATGACGTCATGGGTCATCCCAATTTCAAACAGGACCTCAACGATCGCTTTTTCCTCTTTCCAATGTAGCGGCTTTGTAGTGACCAGCAAGAGGTCGATATCGGAGAAAGCATCATGATCTCCGCGCGCCTTCGAACCAAATAGGATGATTTCCTCGACAGGGAATTGACTCTTAAGTGTCCGCGCAACTACCTCAATTGCCATTTCTTCTTTGTGTTCGAGGCTCTTCCTATTTTTAAGTTTCATGATGAATCTTCCTTTGAGGTGGAGAAGTCAAAACGAAGAAAATAAGGGCCGGTATTTCCAAAGAGTTCCAATTAAGTCTACTTGAAATATCAAGCAAAGGCAATTCTCTTAATTGATGTCAGTTTCTCAGTTTGCACGAGGGGAGGCAAGCCCTTCCTCATGTGCTTTTCTTGGCGATGGTGCAACCAGGTCCGTTGGACAGCAGAGAGGAGAACCCATAACGTCACCGGAATCTGGATCTTCCATCGGGCAAAATCAGCGGGACAACGATGAAAAGGGTCCGCTCTTCACCGGTGGGAGGGTCCATCTCCTATCGGGGGTGACACGGAATCCGGGTTTAAGATGGCGGCCATACCCGTAGAAGCGCTTTTTTTGGTTGGCAAGGCGTATGTCAGATACAAAAAGCGAAAGGGGAAAAGGGCGGCGCCGCTAGACATCCTGCGGTTTGGAAGACAAGAAGGACGAGATTGCCACGCCCTTCGGGCTCGCAATGACAAATTGGCTGATGGGTTTCGCAGACTCAATCCATTCTGCGCTCCGACGTGGCGGGGTTTGAGGGTGATGGGTTTCCTTTTGAATAATTCAATGGCCTTGCCAAAGTGTTCGCAACTGCTGATGGCTATGGATTCCTCCTCATCTCTTTTTTCTATTTGTGCGGATTCCCTTACCAAGAGCCTCCGCGCAGACCTGAGGGATGTCCCTCAGCGGCAGCGCTTCGATTCGTTCGTGCATGGGATAGCGGTCTTCCCCAGGATAGACCACCCACATACGTTCGAGCCCCAGGTCCTTTAAAGCGATGTGCATGGATTTGGTGATCGCAGGGGCATCGGTGCACTTGAATTCAAACCCCCACCGGCGCCCTCCCCGCATAAGCAGGAGATCCAGTTCAGCCCCCCGCTGCGTACCCCAGAAATAGCTGTCGCGCTCCAAGCAGGACGGTCGCGGGGGAAGTGCGCAGGCAGACCGCAACTTCCTCTAAGAGTCTCTGTCGTGGTATAGTTTGTAGCATATCAGTACATTACCTGATGATATACTACAATGTCAATGCTTTTGTCCAGTTTTGGCTATCATCATCCTTGACCCAAATCCCCAACCGGCAGCAAGTCATGGAAGCGTAGAAAGGGACGCCCTTGTCCTTTTGCTTCTCTTTCTGAATCCAGGAAAACGAAATGGCTTAGTATAAGAAGTGTCAGCATGGGCCAAACATTTCAAACGACTTGAAACAAAATAGCGAATGACTCCATGCTATTTTTCGTGTGGGGTAGTTTTCAGTCCTCAGAAAAGCCGCGAATTGCTGTTGACAAATGATTGGACATCAATTATTGATTATCAATAATTGATGTCCAATTAGCGCTTTATGGGAAACCCGTTCTATTTGCAGGAAATCCCTGTTGACGCCCCTTTCTGTGACAGGGAGAAGGAACTCAAGGAACTTCGGTCTTACGCCGAGGCCGGAGCGAATGTTGTTCTCTTTTCCCCGAGACGCTTTGGCAAGACCTCCCTTGTGAGGCGAGTCCAGAGCAGCCTGGTGGACAAGGGCGGGGTTGCCATTTTCGCGGATTTCTTCGGCGTGGGCTCGGTCGAGGACGTAGCCGCGAGGCTGGCCAAGGCCGTATACAGGTTCACCCACGGGAAGACGTCGCTCTGGAAAACTGCTCTTCGCACGTTGATGTCTTTTCGTCCCGTCCTGAAGCCCGACCCGGGTGGAGGGGTGTCGGTAACCGTAGAACCTGCAATGGCAGGCAGAAGTGGTCTTGACCTCCTCGAAGAGACGATCGATTCCCTTTACCGGTTCATGGAGGACTCCAAACGCCTCGTCCACATCGCCCTGGATGAATTCCAGGAAATCGTCACGCTCAAGGAGGCCCTCAGGGTCGAAGCCGTTCTCAGGACCCACATTCAACGCCAGAAGGCGTCGTACTTCTTCATAGGCAGCCGGCGGCGGGTCCTGCTGGGGATATTCAATGAACGGCAACGCCCCTTTTTCCAAAGCGCGATCAATTATCCCCTCGAATCTCTTCCATCCACGGACTTGGCAAAATTTATCTCGTGGCAGTTCAAAGAGCACGGCAGGCCCTGCACCGAGGAAATGGGTCTCAGGCTGGCTTCATCCGTAGGGTGCCATCCCTATTATTCCGAGAAACTGGGTTTTTTCATTTACGAGATGGCGGAAAAGGTCACGGAAGAGACAATCCAGGCCGGCCTTCAGAAGTTGATCGATTCGGAGAAGCCGGTGTTCGAGGCGATTCTGCAGGGGTTGTCTCCACATCAGCGACTCTTGCTCAAAGCCCTGGGACCG